>CAVURW010000045.1:0-16958 GCA_963743595.1 uncultured Verrucomicrobiae bacterium | reverse complement strand
TTACAACATTTATCCTGATATTCCTGCATGGTTTGTGATTGCTTTGTCAGAATTCCTGCGGCACCCAAGTTAATTTCGATCCCCTTTTTCCGAATATAAGCGCAAAGCGGCTGGTCAATTTCGATAAAATGAGGTCCCCAATACGCAGCAGGTGGCGTGAGATCGATCCGTTTGACGCCAGCAGCAGCGAATAAGTCGACCGCCTTCATCAATTGATCCAGTGAAGACTCATAATATTGATCTATGGCCAAATTGACGCCGTGCACGATCTTATGTTTGGGGAGCGGTGCTAGCTTTTTCTCCTCGGCGTCGATCTCCTTAATGCTAGTCGCGATCAGCTCCAGATCGCCCGGTGAGATGCCCAGGGGAGCGGGTGCGGACGAATTGGGCCGGGGAGGAATCAAGTAGACGCCGAGACAGTAGGCAGCCATGACGAGCAGCATCCCGATCTTAACCATGAACTTGGAGTAGGGACGAGTTGCCTTCGGGTCTGGAAGCTGTTTTTGCGACTCTAGCTCCTTGATCTCCTCCTGCACCAATTGAACAACCCTCTCGAAGGGAACCGGTTCCAAGAACGCGTCCAGAGTCCGTGTTTCTTTGAGCCGGGCGAGATCTTCCGAGAGCTGCACATCCTCAAGACGCACGATGATGATCGGTTTCCCAAAGTGCGCGGCTTCTTCCAATTCGCGGTGGACCTGCTGCGAGTCATTTGAATGATTCGAGAGCAAGACGACCATCACCTTGGTCCGGGTAACGGCTAACACAAACGAGGTGGCCCAGGTGGCTCCCGTTCCGATATCGCGGGGTGCCAACCAACATCGCAACGAGTTCTGCTCCAAGAAGAGACAGACCTGGTCAGCCATTTCCTTGTCGCGGTCGGAATGGGAAATAAAGACGTCCGATTCCACGACGTCCGTGCGTTTCGGGGGCGCTAACTCAATGGCTTTCGGGGTCGCCCGCAGACTCTGAATCGCTGTAGAGAGCTCCTGATAATCGGCGTAGCGTTCAGTCGGATCTTTCTTCAACATTTTCCTTAGCAGCTCCACCCATCCATCGGATAACCCCGCCGCCCGCGCAGTCGCCTCCGGGAACTCGCCATAGAGATGCCCCTTCACCAAATCTTGTAGCGAATTGCCATTAAAAGGGGGCTGCTTCACCATGAGGTGAAAGAGCGTGGCACCCAGTGAATAGATGTCCGTGCGTTGATCGGTCGGGTCTTGATAAATCTGCTCCGGGGAAACATAAAAAGGTGTTCCCATGCCCGATTTATTTTGAGCCAAATTCGGATCGCCCGCCAAATTTTCAGCCAGACCGAAATCGGTGAGAAAAAGCTGCTTTTGGTGGTTGATGAGAAAGTTCGAGGGCTTGATATCAAGGTGGACGATTTTTGCGCGGAACGCCGCATCGAGTGCCGCAACGGCTTGCTCCAGAAACCAGAACGCGTCCTGTTCTGTGAAGTACTGGTCGCGATCGATCCAGTCATCGAGAGTGCCACCCTCGATTAAGCCCATGCTGAAAAACGTGCAGCCGTTCTCCGTTCCAATGAAGTGGATGGGAACAATGTTGGGGTGGGAAATCGCCGCTACAGCGCGCGCCTCCTCTTGAAAGCTGGAGACTGCAGCGGGATCTTGCGCGTAAAACCGACCCAATACTTTGATCGCGACGATGCGATTCAGCTGAGGTTCGTAAGCCTTATAAACGACGCCCATGCCCCCCACGGCGATGAGGCTTTTGACGACGTAATGCCCCAGCTTAAAACCTTGGGGTAGGTTCTCGACGTCCAATTCCATGCCCACAGAATTTCATGAAAAGGGCCCCAACAGCAAGAGAAGGTGGCGACACATTTGTAACCAAGACGCACCGTGACGACTGCCCCGGAGGAGGAGCCTAAATAGGAGCTGGCCCAGCGGGTGCAGCCGCAGGTGCCATAGGAGGAGGTACTGGCGGACCTGGATCACTAGCATCGGGAGTCACCACTCCCCCGCCCTGAGCCGCTGTTTGAAGCTGAGAGTTTACCTGATCGTAGGCCTGAGCGGTTCCTGCCCCGACAGCTCGCAGCACGCTGATGGCCAGAACCGAAACGAAAGCAATGATCAACGCATACTCGACCAAGGTTTGACCCTTCTTGCGAAGTCGCGTCCCTTTACGTTTAAGTAGTGTTGTTATTTTCACGAGATTCGAAGGTTCTCCGATGAAACTGTAGCCAGATCGCGAGTCGCCGCGCAAGCTAAATAGGACGCGAAAAACGATGTTTTCTTAAAAAAGCGTAATGAGTTAGCAAGTTCTCTTGACTTAGGAATCTGGGCACTCGTTTGTTAAGGTAGTTCGGTCAGATCTCTAAGTTTGCAACCGAGCGTAATTTTTTCCGGAAAACTTTATTGGCTCGCCGTTTTCGTTTGGCCGGAATCTTGGAAATGCCAGTAGACCGTGTAGCGCTCGTGATGGATTTCGTAGAGCGGCTTCAGCTGCACATCGGTGGGTTTACCTGCGTTCGTGGTGGTAAAACAGAGCGGCTGGTCGGCCACTGGTTTGATCCATGAATCGAGCTGGGTGCTGTCGCCAGTTAAGCTGGAGACGGGGGGATCGGGCAACTTGAAGAAGTGACGCCAATCGGTGCTCTCGTCAATATCAGGCATACCGTCTCGGCCCATTTCGCCCGCAAGAACCACCGGTCCATACATCACGGCTACCACCTTCGGGTTGTCATTGGAACGGTGCAGGGAAAGATTCATAGGCAGGTGCAAGGTCACCTTGTCGCCGGACTGCCAGGTGCGATCCAGCGCAATGTAACTCCCCGCTTGCGCTAGGACCGTCTGCGGTTGACCATTGATACTCACCGTAGCGCCCTGGGTTTCCCACGAGGGGTCACGCAAAAGCACTTTCAGATGCTTCGGTTGAGTCAGGGTGAAGGTCAAAGTGGTCTGGTCAGTATCTGGAAACGTGGTGATTTGGGTTACGGAAACGCCTTGCTCTTTCCACGCGAGCTGCGATGCCATAAAGAGATTCACCCACAACGTGTCGTCGTGGTGGTAGTAGATGGCCGCGCCGTATTTTGCGTGATTCTCCACCCCCGTTCCGGTGCAACACCAGAAAGCGTCGGGATCGCAATAGAGCTTAAAGTGGCCCGGTTTTAGAGAGAGGTAGTAGGTCGTCATGCCCGTATCGGGATCGATGGAACTGAGGATGTGATTGTAGAGCGCGCGCTCGTAGTAATCGGCCGTGGCCACATCTGCCTTCCAGGTAAAGCGATGCTCCGTCAGCTTCAGCATGTTGTAAACGTTGCAGGTCTCTGCGGTGTCGTCGCCCAGACCGTTCGATTCCACATCGGGCGCGAGAAACACCTCACCCCGGCTATCGCTGCCGGTGACGTAGGAATGGTGTTGAGTCACCTGCGTCCAAAAGAAGTCAGCCGCGTGCTGATAACTCGCATCGCCGGTCAATTCATATTGCCGGGCAAATCCGATGGCATACGGAATATGCGTGTTCGCGTGCAGCCCGCTTAGATCGTCCTGACTCATGGAGAGTGGTGTAAAAAACCAAGCGCGATCGAATAGATGGGCCAGCGTTAAATAGGCCGGCTTATTCGTGATCGCATACAAATTATGGAGCACCTCAGACATACCGCCGAACTCGTGCCGGCGTTGTGAACCGCGATTGCTGGTGTAAAGGACATAGTCGAGCTGATCCGGCGCAAGTTTTCCCAGGCGATCTCCGAAGTAATCGGCCATCTTGCTGCAGATGGCGAGCGCTTGTTGGTTGCCACAATAGTGATATTCGTCCAGAAGCCCGGCCATGATCTTGTGGATGGCGTAGTACGGCGCATCGCTTCCCTTGCCATCGGGTTTTTCGATTTGATCCAACGAGGTGCTGGGAAACGCGGAGAGATACCCGTTGCCGATGGCGTCCTGGCACTTGCCCAGTTCCGTTACCAAAAGCGTGCCTCGATCTTTAAATATGGGATCGCCCGTCGCCGCATACATTTCCGCGCAAGCCGAGAGGTAATGGCCCACGAAATGACCGCGTATCCCTTGGGAAGGATTTTCCCAACCTCCGTACGATTTTCCCGGCGCAGGCAAATTCGCGGTGACCCGGAAATTATGAAGCAGCCGCTCCGGATCGAGCGACAACATGAACTTCGCATCTAGGGCCTGGTAAGTTTTGAAAATTCCATCGAGCAATCGGACATCACTGAGATCGAACGGCTCGGCCTGAGCGATGTTCGGCTTGGCAACAAAAGCGGGGTTATCGGAAGTCGTTTGATCCGAGGCCCTTGCGGTGTTGCAAGAAATAGCGCCCAAAAATAGAAGACAGGCAATTGCAGTGATTTTCACAAAGCAGTAGTTACCATGGAATCCACTAGGGCTGTCATGTCAATCTGTCTCACCACGCCGAGTATTAGGTGCGCTCCTTGGAGTCTCAGGGTGGTGGGTCTCATTTCATTCGAGCGATGTCTGTCGATTGCGCAATTGTGCAGTCGGCACCGTCGGCACCGATCTATTTCGGTGCCGATACGGGAGCCGCGCCCGCGATTGAGATATTCGTTGTTGGCGAGTTCGCCGGAATCGCTTCAGCGTTCAACTCGATATCTGGGTCAGACTTGCCGACGGCAATGTTCCAGCCATCCACAGCAAGCTCAGGCTTTTCACCATTGAGATCGGATTCGGCGGCTTCCACCGTCAGTGTTTTCGTTTCGTGCGGGACGAGCGATACGTAGTTGTCTGAGTAAAAGACTGGCAAAACGCGCTCATTCGAGGTTTTTCGACGCAATTGAACGTGGGCCATAAGGGCGATGTGATCGGTCGGATTTGAGAGAGTCACATCGAGTAGGCATTTGCCATCGGCATCGTGCCGGTTCATATGAATTTCCAAGGGAACGCTAGCCATCGTGTCTAAGTCCTTTAGATCGTTTTCATGCCCGGTAACTCCGCGCCAATAGAAATTGTCCGAGAGCGGTTGACCGGTTGAATCCTGCAACTTCAGCTTCACGAAGTGCACTGTGGAGAGGCTTGCGGGCCATTCGACCGCACCGAGATCAGTAGCTTGGCTGCCGGGGGCTTCCACGGTCCAATTGTTTTTGTATGCACTTGTGCCGTCCAGATTATAGACTTCCAACGAGGCGTGTGCGCCGCTGAGAGGTGTTCCCTGGTTATTGATCACGTGAACATGCCCAGTGCTCTCGTTCAACATGATGTGCACCGGCTCACACGCCTTACAAGTTCCGTACAGCGCGGCGTTCGGCTCCAAATCGTAGCTGTAGAGCTGCCACACGAAGCTGGGTTGCGAGGGGTTACTCATCCAGGTGATGACTCCGGAGGCAGGGCTAAATAGCTTGACGAAGCGGCCTTCGTACATCGCACGAAAGGCCTCATAATTCATGAGCTGCGCTTTTCTTACGAAATCGGGGAGATTCAGTGCGGTTCCATACCGCATGTTCAGTGTTTGCGGGTAACGGTCTCCGCCTTGCGCGCCTCGAGCCAGATCGTGCTCAGCCCAGTCGTCATTGATCGTCTCCCAATCCTTCTGCGGCATCATCGCATGGACGGCTTCCAGAGTCGGGACGGAAACGCTGCCAATCTCCGTTTTAAACGGCTCATTGAACTTGTAAAACTCTTGGGGCGTCCGCCAATGATACGGGCCACCCGATTTGACGCCATGCCCCGATGTGGAGCTCGGTTGATAGAGCCGCACCGGTTCCAGCTCGGTCATCAATTTCTGCAAAGCTTCGTTGATATTTGGAGGCGGCGTGCCCTCATTGCGCCCACACCAAATCGCGATGCTGGCGTGATTCCGGTAGCGAACGATTTTTTCCCGGGCATTCGCCATGTACATGTCCAGATCGGTTGGATTCGGCCCATCGGAGGGATTCGGCTGGAAGAACTCGTCCCAAAGCATGATGCCGTACTTGTCACACAGCTCATAGAAGTCCTCGCCGGTGCTTTGGCCCACCCAATTCCGGATGATCGTGTAGTTCGCGATCTGGTGCATACGAATTTGCGCCTCGAGCCGATCTCGCGGAATGCGCTTCATCCCTTCATCCATGCCCCAGTCTCCGCCCTTACACATCACCTTAACACCGTTGACAGAGACCGTAAGATTTTCGGTTCCGGGCACTGAATAGGTGATCTTGCGAATGCCGAATGAAAAGTCGGTCGAGTCGGAGTCCGTGCCGTTCGTGGTGAAGGCGAGGTGGACAGGGTAGAGGTTTGGCAGGCCGAAGCCATTCGGCCACCAGAGCTTGGGATTTTGCAGGTGCAGTTCCGGATGGGACGAGGGATCGAGCGTCACTTGCTGGTTGGAATTTGCATCCAGTTTCACATCTTGTTTAAAGGCCACTGTACCGAATGTGCCTTGGAGAAATCCTTGTACCGGCTTATCGGTGAGGTTTTGCAATTTCACCTGGATTTTGATGTCCGCAGAATCGAGCTTGGGTAGCGGCAAGTCGGAGGTGACGAGAGGTTCTTGAATCAAGACAGGGCCGGACGCGGAGAGAAAAACCTTCTGCCAAATGCCGGTGTTGCGATCTCGAATCCCCGGAATCCAATCCCAGCCAATCGTGCAAAGAAACGTGGGGCCATCCACAGCCGTGATGCCGCCGTTTTTCCCGACGCCTGCAGCAATGGTCTGCTCCTGGGGATTCCCGGGGTGCGGTTGCGGCGAAACGAAGACCGCCACAGTCGCGACCCCACCCGGCTTTACATCGGCAGTGATGTCGAATTTGCCGCGAGCAAATGCACCCGCAATCGAGCCCTCCTTTTTCCCGTTTACCCACACATCCGCGTGGTAATTGATGCCGTCAAAGTTGAGCCAGATCTTATGTCCACTGTAGGTGGCTGGGACCTTAACGGTCGTTCGATACCAATACGATGTGCGACAAAGCGATTCCGGAATCTTATCGGGCCGATTGTTCTCACCGTAGAGAGGCTCAGGATAGACGCCATCGTTCACCAGACTGGTCAGGACCGTGCCTGGAACGGTTGCCGCATACCATTTATTATCGGGGTGAAAATCGGAGCGGGATAGGGCGTCGCCAGATTCCGTAACTTTCGCGACATCCTGTAATTGCCATCCGCTGGAGAGAGCGACGGGCTCAGGCAAGGGATCACCCTGCAAACGAGCACAAATTGTGAATAGAACCAACCCAATGAAACCGAATTTGTAATTTTTCACCTTAAGACTGTAATTCCGCAACGTAAGATTAGTTGCAGCGATTTATTAGATAGCTGTGCTTACAGCTTGTCTTGAGCCTCGGGAAAACTCTACGAACACGCCTGGGCTTTTAGATTCAACCCAGGCGAGCGGCTGTGGTTCAGCTAGGGTGCAGTGACCGTGTAGGTCGAACCGGTCGGCACCGAAAATCCCGGCTCCGTTAAATTGACCGCGTAGCTGCCGGTGCTGCTCCCCATTGCACGGATGAACCTGGAGGATTGGTCCAGGTAGGCCGCTGTCACACCGTCGGTTCCCCAGGGGACTGTGGGTCCGGTGGTTAGGTTGACAGGACTGGACGTTTCTGTAGGACCACTACCTACATCGGAGGAAAGTGTGGGAGTGGAACCGGTATTTGAGCAGATGAGAAGCGTATCGGTGGGGTCGGTGCCCCGGAGCGGACCGCCGCTATTCACCACGTATTGCCAGCAGTTGTTCGTGGCGGCCAGAGTAACGACTCCAGAGACCGGTTTCGCTACCGTTGCCGAGGAATAGGGGAGGATGAGGTTGGCAGGAGCGGTCAGGTAATTGCCGTTAAACAGCAATTGAAATGCGGTGTACGATGTACCCGTTTCAGCGGGGTAATTGCCATTGTTATCACCAGCATAGAGGAACAGCGCTGTTGCCATGTTATGGGCATTTTCAGCCGAGGCCTGTTCCCGAGCGCTTCGCAATGCAGCGAATATCGCCGGAATGGCGAGACTCAGTAGTATCCCGATGATGGCTATGACCACCATGATCTCAATTAACGTGAAGCCTCTTTTGCCTGGGGATTTTTTAAAGCGATTCATCATACTAAACAGTATAACGACATAATGCTTGCGAGTCAATTGCAGTAACAGCGATTTCTATCGAAACCCGCCTTACGGTGCTGTCACCGTGTAGGTCGAACCGGTCGGAACAGAAAAACCGCTGTTGGTCAGGTTAACCGTAAAACTCGACCCGGAACTGCTCGTCGATTTCAGGAACCTCGATGACTGGTCCAGGTAAGCCGCTGTTACGCCGTCGGTCCCCCAGGGAATCGTCGGACCTGATGTTAAGGTCACCGAACTGGAAGACGTCGCAGTGGAATCTCCAGTCGCTGAGGAGAGCGTTGGGGTCGAACCGGTGTTCGAGCAAATCAGCAAGCAACTGTAGGGATCATTTCCCGTGAGCGGACCGCTGCCGTTCACCACGTACTGCCAGCAATTGTTATTCGCTGCCAGCGTTATGGTGTCGCCGTTGGGAGTGGTGCTTTTGGCGGTGGTATTGGGAAGAATGAGATTGGCCGGATCGGTTAAGTACTTCCCACTATACAGCACCTGAAATGCGGTGTAGGAAGTTCCGGTTTCTGCGGGATAAATTCCATTGTTATCATTCGCATAAAGAAACATGGCGATCGCGATGTTATGAGCATTCGCCGCCGATGCCTGCTCTTTTGCACTCTTAAGAGCACCGAAAATGGCTGGAAGCCCCAGGCCGAGTAAAATACCAATTATGGTGATGACAACCATAATTTCAATGAGGGTGAAGCCCGCGCGGCGTTTAGAAGCCCTATTGTTCTTCATATAAGAAAGGGTAATCGCTAACGCCTAAAAATCAATGTTAAAGCCCGATTCTACTCAAGAAGGCTTTTATTGTGTGCCTCTAGAATCGCGTCCTTAAACTTGTCTTCCAGCACTTCCGACTCGGCCTCGATCTTTGACATCAGTTGCAGCCGACAGGCCACCTCCAGCGGCATTTCCAGCCAGAGTGCGTCTTCACAAGTTTCCCCAGCTTTCTTGGAGTTCTCGCCCTGCACTTTCCACTCGGATTCCAAGGCCGAAAAGGCTTCCGTGTACTTGAGATGGCCGTCTCTGCCACTCCTGCCGGGCCAAACTTTCAGCCGAAATTCCTTTAACGCTCCAGTCAGCACCTCCTCCGCGCGGGAGCGCACATCATCGTTTTCGTGGTGCTCTTCCGTCATCTCAAGCGAGAAACTCGCCGCTTTATAGTTCACGTAAGCGAGCACCTCTTCAGCGCGTAAAAGACCCTCCATCTCCGCTAACAAAAGAACCTTTTGCTCGCCGACGATATCGATCTGTTCGTCTATGAAATCTTGACTCAATGACATAATCCGCGTTCTTGCTGCACGTAGCGTGCCGCTTGAAACTGCCCGAACTCCCGGCAGCTCGTAAAGCGATTTATACCCGCTGCTCAACACGGAGCGATTACTCCTCGTCGAAATTCCGATTCTGCAGCTCCTGCTTCGTGCGGCGGCGCTCAGCCTGATGCTGGGTTTGCCGACGCTGCTTGGGGGTGGTAAATCCGGTCTCCCAGGGCTTAGGGAACGCGCCCGCCATGATGCACCCGCGCGGTTGAATTTCGCCGATAACTCGGGCCAAGTTGAACTCACCGATCTGCGATTTCACCTGCGCGGCCGGTTTGTAGCCCAACGGACTCTCGGTGATGTCCGGCTGCTTGGAATACCAGCGAATGTCCAGCCCGCGGGTCGCGTCTTCGATCGTTTTCTTGATCTTGGTCGGTTCGAGTTCCCCGTCCGAATCTCGAAACCCACGCGAGATCTCCGTGCGGGAGTGATTTCGCCCAGCGCCGTGTGGGGCAAAAGAGAGGAATTTCTCGTTATCTGAGCCGAGTACAAAAAGAATCTCCGCGCCCATGTTCAGCGGAATGAGACCCAGCAGCGGACGACCCTCTGCATCCTTCCACGCAGGGGTGGCCCCCTTCCCGTGATAGTAAAGATCATCCCGACGCCACACAAAGTTATGCTCATTGCCGATGCTATCGAGTCGAATCGAACCACTCCGACCGATGAACCGCGAGTGGATCGATTGATGATTCGCCAAAGTCCATCGGGAGACATATTGCAAGGCCGCCCAGTACTCTTCGCCCGATTCCGTGGTCATATCCAGCCAGCTCGCCTCAGCAGGAACCCCCGTCGCCACGTGCTCGGTATGCTTCACTGCGGCATCCATGCCACGTTTGTAGACCTGCGCGCCCAGCCCGCGACTCCCATGGTGGGTTACGAGAACGCTCACCTCATCGTGACCGCGCAGGCTTCGCGCCAGGCTCTCGTAGCCCGCCCGTTCCAGCTCGTGCACCAGACCGTTGGCAACATTCAACCGTCCCAGGTAAGCAAAGTGATTTCCGTCGCCCTGATCGGCCATGTGCTTGATGGCGTAATCTTGAAGACCGCGCAGAAAACGATTCTCCCAAACCGGCTCATAAATAACGGGGTGATCCACCTGCTCGTTCGGGCGGCGACCGCCCATTCCAAAGCGGGTCGACCACTCCAAACTATCCATCAGATCCGCCGTCTCACGGGAACTCGTGAAAAACGTGGCGTACATGGAGCAGACGATATCCGCCGAGTGCGCCGCTGGGAGCAGCGCGTTCTTGGCGACGATCGCACCGCCTACGGGAATGGAGGCCTCGCCGCCACCAGCTGGGCACGCATCCGGCATGATCGCACCCGCCTGCAATACGGGGCATTTCATTAGCTCCCGCATCTTAGCGCGAACTTGCATCAGGTTCCGATCATCCTCCGGGCCGGTCGGGCGCAAGGCCTCGCTCCAGGCCACCGGCTCCGGTCGATTCTCGACCAAAACCACATGTTCGGGCAGAGGAATTTTCGCTTGGATCTTACCAACCAACTCGTCGACATCCATCGGGCCTGCCGCCAGCAGTTCACGCCCTAAAGCGAGTGCTTTTCCCAGCTCGCGCCCACTCGTGTAACCGGCCTCCAGCAAAATGGAGCCACCCCAATCCTCTAGGCCGATCTTGCGCCTCGAGTTCGTCTCTTCCATTGCACAGTGTTAGCGCAGCAGCCACCTTGAAACAATAATTAATAGGCACAAAACGACTTCATAAACAATTCCCGTAGAAAACATTACTTAATCGTATCGCTCCCCGCTATAGTCCAGCTCGTGCGACTCTTGTACCTCTACCCCGAGGAATGGACCGGCAAGCGGGCGCGTGAAATCCACACGCTCTCCACCTGTGCCGCCTTGGCCGATCTCGGTGCCGAGGTCACCCTGGTGACTGCCGGGGGACTTGAGACGATTCGCCAGCACTCGGCGCAAGTATGCGGTCGTTCTACGGTGCCGAATCTCGAGTTCGTCACTCTATTCCGGCAGCTCGGCCCGGTGAAAAGCGCATCGATCTTTTCGTTTGCGTTTCGCTCGTGGATGCTGGCCCAGCGACGGTTCGATCTGGCTTACATCATCCACCTGAAAGCCAGTGTCATGTGCAAGATTGTGCGCGTTCCTTACGCCTATGAAGCGCACGAGATTTTCGCCGATTCCCCTACCCGCTCTGCCCGGCACGAGGCCGCGTTGGCAAAGCTGGAGCAGCAGACTTTGGCCGGGGCCGCTCGTCGAATCGCCACGAGCAACCCCCTGGCCGATGCCCTGCGCAAGCGCTACGAATTGCCGGACGACTTCGCCATTATTCCGAACGCCGGTTTGCCTCCGCTGGGGCACTCCCTGGCGAGCGCGCGTGGACCGTTCATCTACTTCGGTTCACTCCAAAACTGGAAGGGGCTCGATGTCTTAATTCGCGCCGGGCACGCCGCGCAAACGCCCATTAAGATCGTGGGTGGCTCGAAGGATGAGTGGCAACGGCTTCGCGCTACTTTGCCAGGAGATTATCGCTTGCTGGAGTGGGAGGGACGAGTGCCTCTCGAGCAGATGCCGCAAGCGCTGGCTGGCTCGCGCTGCGGGCTTATTCCCACCGATCCCTCCATCGGAACGGGCCAATTCTCGTGTCCAATGAAGCTCTTCGATTACGCCCGATGTGGCTTGCCGGTGCTGACGGTCGACCTGCCGTCGCTGGCCAGCTTGAACGTCGGTCCGTGGTGTCACCGGGTCAAAACCATTAACGGGCTGGAGCTCATGAATGCGCTCTCCTCGTTCCAATTTCAGGAGAGTGAAGCCGCTGCCGCGCTGGCTTGGTCGGCTCAGCACACTTGGGCGATGCGCGCAAAATCGATTCTTTCCCTGCTTAAATTGACCTCCTAACGTGGGAACAACGTTCCGCCAGTAGCATGTACCTCCACACCCTCTTACCGCGCCAAACGCTCAGTCGATCTGATTTCCGTTTTGAGATCCGGCCTTACCACTTTTCCACGGTGCCGGACCTCTATGTCGCGGCCATGGAGTCTCAGGAACAAGTTTCTCAATGGATGAAATGGTTGCACAAAGGGTACACGTGCCAGGACGCGGAAAACTGGGTCGCCATGGCGATTAGCGCGTGGAATGACCACACCGCGTTTGAGTTCATTATCCATGATCGGTTCGACGGCTCCGTCGTGGGCAGTTGCGGTCTGAATGAGATTCGGAAACGGGACCTCTTTTGCAATCTGGGCTATTGGGTGCGCAGTTCTAAAGTGAAGCTCGGCGCGGCGACGCAAGCGACTTTGTTGCTGAAGGAATTCGCGTTTCTCTTCACACCGCTCAATCGCCTGGAGATCGTAGTGGCCGATGGAAACGATGCGAGCCGCAAGGTGGCCGAGAAGGTCGGGGCGGTCTACGAGGGTCGTCAACAGAGCCGTATTTCCATTGGCAACAAGGCTTTTGACGCGCACATGTACGCGCTCATTCGCCCGCCCAAGCCCGTCGACGATGTTCAATGAAGCGCAAATGAGAGGTCTGCCGATTATCGTTCCGTTGGGAGGTAGTCATCCGACCGTTATTTACCTAACTACCTAAAGGCTAACGCTTTATGATCGATGAGTCCAGAGTAAAAGCGTAGATTTAAGTACATTTCGGCAACTGTCCGCTATGCGTCCCTGGAGGACTGCTATGCAACCCGAAATTCTGAGACGGCCTGTTTTAAGTTAACTATTAATTAACATTACATATATTGAAGATTCCGCGCCGATTACTGAGTTTATTGTCAGACATTTAAGCGGACGAAACTTGAAGCCATGAACCATAAACAGTTAACTGGATGCAGGATGCAGCGTCCATGTAAACTCAACTCCTAAAACTCAGCTAACAGCCGCTCCCTCTCAGTTTTTGTCGAGGTCAAAGGCTAAGATAGCTTTTTCCAACCGGCTACGAACGAAGGTTCCTTTTTCAAAGGTAAAAGTGTCCAGTCCACTGGTGATCCACTGGGGCACATCTGGGAGAAAGGTCGTCATCGGACAGATATCCATCTCTTGAAGATGCATTAGGGTACCAGACTGTGGTGGGTATAGATAGACCGCATTTTCGAGCTTGGATTCAAAGCTTCGCACGCCAGTAAAAAGTGATGTAAAAGTCGTGTTTAATGGTGTAAACATCACTTTCACACCAGTTCATGGCTTTATTTAGGCGGAGTGATGTCAAGGTGATGTTTTCGTGAGTCGAAGTGATGTCTGCTGCTCGTTTTTAGGATGACTTACGACCCAGTTAGTCAGCAGTTTCTCATGACTCACCGGCCACAACGAAAACGTTGTGCAAGTGTGTGATGTTTTTAAGGCAGGAGACGAGCAATGCGCTAGCTTTGACTCGGCTTTGCTAAAAACATGGAAAGGGATTGTGGCTGTGGATTGAGGTCGGTAGGGATTGCTGACGGGATCGAGTCGGGGTTCAGGTTTGAGGATGGGTAGAGTTGGTGGAAGGGTTTGTTGGGGGAAAAAAGATGCGCAGGTGACGCAGGTGCCACCGGTGCGCTACCCGGAGAGCTCAAATTCATAGTGAACTGACAGGCATGAATAAAGAACACGTTGGCTAGCTCCGTGAGCACCCCGGCTTCCTCGGGCGGCATTGATCATCGAAACTTCCCAGGTTCGAGGTTCCCGAAACACTTTTTCACTGATTTCGCAAATACGGATTGTCTTCTTTCCATGGAGCTATCTAAGGTTAACGTGGCAGCGTTAAAATCAACTCTTCTAGTCCTGGTCGGACTTGGTATCGGAATTCTAGTGGGATGGTGGGCGGGGCATCCCTCCGCAGCTGCGGCTGTCCAGCCGCAGATTACTGCTCCATCACCCCAGCCGAACGCAAATGTCTCGGCAATATCGCTTCCGGCACCAAGTGTTCATATTTCTGACGGATCCAACGTCATCGATTGGGAAATGATTCATGCAGACAGGGACCGAGCCCTTCAAAATAACCCCGATCTTAAAAAGGAGCACGATGCGCTGTTAGAAGAAATGAAACAGCAACAACAACAAATGAACACAGCTATGATTAAGGTCGATCCCAGGGTTGCTTCTATTTTGAAGAAAATTGACGATCCTACAAACGGGATGGTAAGCGGCGATGAATGGCAAAAACTCAATGCGGCTAAGCAACCTGCTATCAAAACTAATCCGGCTCTTGCTGCCAAAGCTCAAGAGTTGAGCGCGAAAATAACCGCCTTCCAAAAAAATTAAGAGAAGTGATGATCAACGAAGATCCAAAAGCGGCAGCCACCCTAGATCTAATCCAGCGGCTTGGATTGCAAGTCGAAAGTTGAATAACTGGGACATGTTTTGAATTTTCAATCTTGAATGGGCGATAAGCGACTGACTGAATTTTTGAGCAATGAGCAAATACGGATTCCAGGCCTACAATTTACCGGAATTGTAAGCCGCCAGTGCTTCGCCAGACACCGAAAGGTAGTAGCCAACAGACCCATTTTCGGGCTTGTCCGTAAAATAAATATCCTCCTGTGGCAATTCGTCACGAGAAGCCGGTTCCATGTCGCCATCTGGGTAAACCGCCTTGAACAAATGAGCGACATTTCTGTCGAGGACAAAATTGACAAGTTCTCGTGAATTTGCGGCGACCTTTGCCCTTAAAACAGTGTTTTGCTTGTAACCCTTAAGAAAATCCACACCATCGACTGTTTCGTTGCCGAATGCGTCCAGACAATGGGTTATTTCAGCCACTGCCCATATAGGAATGTCCTCTCGATGAAGTGTCTGAATAATAGAATAAAATCCATAAGGCTGTTGATCTTTTGGAATCATAATTACAAATCAGACAAAAAGATTGGATGCCACGTCATATCACCTAAATTCTTCTTCCAGTACTGATACAAGCGCTGGCCAAAGAAAATCGAACGCACATCGTATGCCTCATCACCGACATGATCGCCTAGGACAAGATCAAACTCTGTTGACTCGGCTTTGCGTACTTGCCACTGCTCTATAGTTTCATCAGAATTGCGGGAAAGGATAGTGGAACCAGTCAAGGCAAACAGATTGGGAACCAGTTCTTCCGGAAGATGTCCTTCGTAGTCCTCAGGCATACTGGCCCGGGCCCCTTTGACCAAGTACACTGGCAGGAAGAGAAACCCCTTGAAGTTTTCGTCCTCCAAACGCTTTTTAACCGATGGTGTGATCAAGGTGACACTTTGACTGAGGCATAATTTGAACTTGGGAGGAAGGTTGTTGATCTTCGCTCTACCGCTCCGGATAAAACCTATCGCGCCCGCTCTTGAATACTTTGTCGCTATCGCTCTTACAAAATCGGCTCGATCACAATCTGATTCTTCATAGACGATTGTCCGCTGTAGGTTCACTTTTCTTGAAAAGTCTTTCGGACGAGATTCAAATTCGTACCCCAAAGATTGGACATAATTAAGCACCTGCTGAACTTTTGGATTATCCTCTCGATCTTCCACGATAAAAGCCGTTGCCGTCCCGTCATAGCCTCTATAAACGTATTCCGGAAACTGCTTCAGGAGTGTTTCCATTAAGTCCTTTTGATCTGCATATAAAACATCCAGCCTTATTTCGTTGTACATAATTTTATGGGGCCAATGGTTTCCCTTCTGCGGCAAGCTGTTGTTCAAACCATGTGAAGCAAGAAACTGGCAGAACCTTGGTAAGGGAAAATCATACTATTCTTCGACAAAAATCGGATCCGACCATTCCATATCACCGAAGTTCTTCGTCCAAAATTGACGAAGTCTCTGACTAAAATATATCCAACGTACGTCGTAGATGTCGCGGATGCATTTGCTAGATAGAACGATATCCATCTCCCTAACAACGGCGAGCTGATCTGATGAGAATTGACCTGAACAATTTGCTCCTGGGTCTGGAAGAATCGCGGTTCCATACAGACTCCATACTTCGGATAGTGGCTCTTCAGGTAGGTGTCCATCATAGTCGGATGGGGAGTTGGCCCGAGCGTCCTTTACCAGATCCACGGGTAAAAAGTTAAGGCCCACAAAATTGTTTGCCTCCAATTTGGACTTTACGGATTTGGTTACGAGACAAACCCATTGCTGAAAACAGTATCTAAATTTCGGGGGTGGGCTATTTATCTTAGCTCTGTTTTTGCGAACGTAACCGATCTGTCCCGACCTTCCTTGTTTCGTAGATGAGGCCATGACAAACTTTGCGCGGTTAAAGTCGGATTCCTCCCATACCAAAGACCGTTCCAAGTGAACCTTATTTGAAACATCTTTTGGAAATCTATCAAACTCATAACCGGAAGATCTGATATAATCCATCACTTCGACAACCCTAGGAGCATCTTCTCGATCTCGAACTTTAAAGCTAGTAATATTTCCATTAAATCCCTTGTTTCCAAATTCTGGAAATCGTTCCAATAATTTTTCTAAAAGTACTTCTTGCGAAACTCTGTCAACAGAAAGATTTATTTGATAATACATGATTTAAGGAGCTAATGGTATTTTGCTTGCCGCAAGTTGTTGCTCGAACCACTCAACTGCAATTTGCCCGAGACCCGTACGAACTGTAGGCCTTTGTAAGCCTATTCAAAATTCTTTTTGTTCTACTTTCGGGTCTCGTTGCTGTTCAACTTTGAGAACACGTTTTTCTCACGCTTTTCCAA
>CAVURW010000044.1:0-5982 GCA_963743595.1 uncultured Verrucomicrobiae bacterium | reverse complement strand
TATGTATTGCTACCGTACGCATGCGCCACATCTTTCAGTGCCAAAACGCGCAGACCACTGCGAACGGGCTGCGGAAATTTGATGTGAATCTTCTTTACGGTGGAATCGGGCGCTTCGATTTTGTCCATGCGCTCGATCTGCTTTAACTTACTTTGCGCCTGCGACGCCTTACTCGCCTTGGCGCGGAATCGATCCGCAAAAGTCTGCAAGCGATCAATCTCGGCCTGCTGATTCTTGTAGGCGGCGAGCTGTTGCGCTTCCCGCGCGGCGCGTTCGATCACGTAATCGTCGTAATTTCCGCGGTACTTATTGATCTTCGGAGCGCGCACCTCCCAAATGCTCTCCACCAGCGCATTTAAAAACGCGCGATCGTGCGAGATCATGAGAATCGCGCCAGGGTAGTACTCCAGGTAACTTTGGAACCAACCGAGCGATTCCAGATCAAGGTGATTGGTCGGTTCGTCCAGCATCAATAAATCGGGCTCCATCACCAGCAGGCGGGCCAAATGCGCGCGCATGACCCAGCCACCGCTCATCGTGCGTGCTTGGCGATCGAAATCGGTCTCGCGAAAAGCCAAGCCGGACAAAATTCGCTTGGCCTTTGGCTCGAGCTGAAAACCTCCGAGCTCGGCATACTTCGCCTGAGCCTCATGGTACTCATCGGTATCGGTGTGGCCGGTCGTATCTCCTGAATTCAAGATGCGACGAAGCTTGGCATGTTCCGGAGTAATGCCGGTGGCCAGTTCCAGAATGGTCTCATCTGTGGTGACGCCGGTCTCTTGAGGCAGGTAACCGAGCGTGACTCCTGGGTTCAGAACCACCGCACCATCGTCCGGGTCCATATTCCCGAGAATAATGTTAAAGAGAGTCGATTTACCCGCGCCGTTTGGGCCGACAATCGCGATGCGCTCCCCGGTATTGATCGAAAGCGAGACGTCCTCATAGAGGGTACGTCCGCCGAAACTCTTACTGATCTTAGCTAGGGTCAACATGGAAGCGGGGAAATTACAGGAACTTCCGCCGGTTGACCAGCCCTCATCGCGTGTACTGAAGGTCGCTCAGGCGACGGCTCAGCTTGTCGGTTGATAGTCGTAAAAGCTTCGAAATGCTATATCGATTCTTTGACACCGATTCGCACACAAGTTTTGCATAAGGCAGCAGCTCCGGTTCCGCCAGACGCTGCGCCCATTCCCGGTATTCCTCCAGGGCGAATAGGCACATGATCCACGCATTCTGGCCTTGGTAGAGCCCGCCGGTGTCACTGATCACGACGAGCCTAGCCCGAAGATCGATGGACTCGATCCCTGGGAACCGGCAGCCGACTTCCGGCGATTGCAAGGGAATGAAACGAAGCTCAATGTAGGCCGGCTGCGCTTGGATCCACTGTCTGCACCGCTGGCAGAGTCCACACTCGCCATCGTAGAGAACATAGAGTCGTTTCATTACCATTCTTTCGTATTTGTTTTGCCGCGATTAGCTGTTGATCACGTTCACCTGGGCATCCGGAGGAATCGGCGGGAACGCGTTACGGCGCATCGCCCGACTGCGCATCTTGGAGAGCACGTAGAGGTTGAAGAGATGCATCGCGCCGAGGATCAAGAGGACACAGCCCATTTTGGTGCTTAAGGTTTCGAAGACGCCTTGAACATCGACTGGGACTTCATAAGCCTTCAGTGCCATGCAGACATAGCCGAGGTTGATGAGGTAAAACCCAACGACCAGGAGGTGATTCACGGAATCGGCCAGGGGCTCGTTTCCGTGGAAGCTATCGACGAGGAAGATACGCCCGCCTTGGTGGAGAGTTTTAGCCACCCAGATGGTGAGCACGATGGAGAGGGAGAGATAAACGATGTAGGTCCAAACGATAGGGGTCATGGATTTCCTTGGGTTGAGTTGAGAGCGGCATTCCGTTCTATATTTTCAATATATATTGAAAATCTTGATTTGCAAGAAAATCGAGCGAGGAATGACCTCGCGCTGCCGACCTGCCTGAGTCGCCCCGTACAACCAAGACAGCGACCTACTGGACGGAACGCGCCCGCACTGGAGGCAGGCCCGAAGTACGATGCCGCCGGCAATCTGCTGGGCACGATAGACGCCCGAGGCAATGAAAGTGATTCCGTGTATGACCGCGCGTTCCACTGAACCGTAGCACAAACATGACCACGGCGAGCAAAGGCGGCTCGCTCGATTACGCCGACGCCACCACCTATGATTTGGCGAGTAACGTCAGTTCCGTATCGGAAACGTACACCGGCGGTCTCCAGAATCGGACCATTACGAATAGTTATGATGGGGTGTATCGGTTACTAGCGGAAGCGTCCACTGTAAGTAATGTAACGACCACAACGAGTTACACCTATGACAGTGCCAATAACCGGAGTATCAAGACGGTCCAGGTTGGTGTCAATCCGGCTACGGTTGTCACTTACAATTATAACAGCGACAATCAAATCACGAACACAACCGGGGCGTTAGTTGCGTCATTTAGCTACGATCGCAATGGAAATCGAATCAATGAAACCCAAGGTTCTGTTAGCGATACCTACACGTACGATGCTGAAAATCGATTGATCACTCTCAATAAGAAAACAGGCCCGAACGGAACGGGCATCTATAATTATGCTTATGATTATCGCACTCGCCGCATCCTTCGAGACGAAACCCAAGCAGGCGGTGTCTCCACCGCTCTGGTCTTCAGCGGCGGCACCAGCGTTCAAGAATACGATAACAGCGCCAAAACACCCACGGTGGAATACATCCGCGGCTCCGATTACGGCGGCGGGGTCGGCGGCATTCTTTACACTTTACGAAGCGCCGGTCCCAGCAATACTCATGCCAATAAGCGCGGTGATATTGTCACCAAGTCCAATAGCACCGGTTCTTTGACATACCAGGCCCAGTACCAAGCCTTCGGCACCCGCCCCGCCGAAAACGGCTCCACGCTCGACCGCCAAAAAGCCTCCTCCAAAGACGAAGATCCTACAGGCCTCCTCGATGAAGGCATGCGCTACCGCGACCTTCTCACCGATACGTTCATCACCCGCGACCCCGCGGGCATGATCGACGGCCCTAACGAATATACCTACGTCCGACAGAATCCATGGACCTCCTTCGATCCAGAGGGGTTGGATGCCACAGCTGATGTCAATAACGTAGAGTCCTTTTTCAAGCCAATAGGTGACGCTGTTCAGGCCGGCCAGGACTGGTTCAGATCTACCTTTGAATCGGTATCCGGAGGCAAGGGCCTGCCCCGAGTCACGGGCGAGTTTCTACAAAGTCAGGCAAAGGATCTTCAGCAGGCTGCTGCCGACCTCCAGGGTGGCAGGCCCCTGAACGCTGCCGTCACAATCGCTACCGACGCAACCGCTGTAGAGACAGATGGGGGGTCAAATGTCGTTAAAAACGTAGCTGAGGAAGGAGTTGAGAGGTCAGGTTTAGGTCGAGTTGGTGATTGGTTTGCATCGTTCTTCCGAAGTAATGAAGAGGCTGGAGAAGCAGAGTTTAATAGTCTTAAGCTAGAGGAAAATGCTGCGACTACTCCTGGTACTAAAAGCCAGCTACAATGTAAGAATGGAACTTGTTTTGCTCCTGGAACACTTGTGCTGATGGGAGACGGGTCTTCTAAACCAATTGAGGACATCAGAGTTGGCGATTTGGTTCGGTGCGAAGAGCCAAATACGTCACATAAAGTTGAGATTAAGCCAGTTACTGAACTTCATCATAATTGGACGAAGCAATTCATACATATTCGGGTTACAGAATTAAGTTTAGACCAAACTACACCCTACAGTTCCAAGCACCCCAAGACCGATCAGGTGTCGGAGATTTTGGCCACAGGTGAACACCCGTTCTGGACTGTAAATCGGGGTTGGGTCTTCGCCCACAGCCTCCAACCCGGTGATAAGTTGCTCGAGCCGGATGGGAAAGAACCGGTTGTCGTTTCTGCCGTCGAATCACCAACTCTATGCTCGACCTACAATCTAACGATTGAGGGTACACATACGTTCTTCGTCTTGGATGGAACATTCCAGTGCTGGTCCACAATGCGGATTATTATGACGCTAGTACGGGTGTTACGGTTCATCAGTCGGATTTTTACTCAGTTTGGTTTCAAACTCAACTTCCACAATCAAAATGGGGAGTAACAGACGGCAAGCACTTTGCTGAGGCAAATAAGGCGTTGGCAGCGGCAAAAGCTGCTGATCCAGGATTTTTATCGAACGTTCCAAAGCCGCGAGGTTGGGGAAGAGCACCAGAAGGTTTCACGTGGCAACATGCTACTGCAGCTCAAGCAGGAGGCGAATCAGGGGTAATGCAACTTGTGCCTAGACCTCAACACACCGCTGGTTCACCATATTACGATGCGCTTCACCCGTTACCAAACAAGGCCGGTGGATATAAAGAATGGGCTGTACCGGCTGGTGCTCCGTGCCCCAGATAAAAACTAAAGAAAAGCAAATATGTACAGATACGACGTAAATCATATAAACGGGTCTGGAGACACTTTCGAGTCTCTCGACAATTTACCGTCGCTCTACGACGAATTATCGCACGCAAATGAATATAAAGAGTACGAAGGTCGTTCAGTAGCAGTATTTAACGACGATATCCAATACATGTTGGCGGCGTTTACACATGGACTGATTATCCTCCAGAAATACGAAGGAGATGAAGAGGGGATCGCGTTGCACATGTTAAGCGTGGACAAATCAAAAGTTCTCAAATACTGGGAACATCTAATAAAAGGAGAGATCGAAGTATTGCTGAAGGAGCCGTGGCAGCCTGGTGAAGGATATTGAGAGAGGGAAGAAACAAAGAGGAATTCAAAAGGGACAGGCATCGTTGATGGTACCGAGTAAAACTCGGCAAGGTAGTGACAATTGACAATCCCGCCCGATCTGGAGAACAGGGAACAGGTCGCCGCTGGGGAGGACGGAAACGGGGACAGGTATGAACAGAGCCGACTTCACGGTGACACGATGGGGACTCGACGCAAACGGCAAAAGCATTCCGGTTGAATGGAGAGCGCCGGGAGGTGGCGAGGTGAACATCGATAATGCCCATCTTGATGAGGGTCCTGCAGAACCACACGTGGGCTACCAGACCCCAGGAAAACGAGATCAAGGGGCTGTCAGAGGACATATAATTGTCGATGAAGTCCCGGCCTACAGATCGGGCTCCAAAGATGCGACCGACCAGCAATAAGATATAGACATCGATAAAAATATTTGACGAAGTTTTGGAGGCAGCAAAGACAGTTGATTGCCCGATTGCGCCTCTTCCTCATACGAATACGATTGAAGCCTTGAAGTTGCATTTTTCAGCTAAGAATTCTGACTCTGTTTGGCTTTGGGAACAGTTAGCAGACAAATACTCCGTTCAAACGACTCGTTTAACAGAGTATTTAGATCAAATGCCCTTTCCCGCAGAAATTCTTTTGTGCTTTAATCCATGGGATGAGCCAACTACCTTCTCTATCTCTAACAGCAAGAAAATTGGAGTTCTCTTGGATAAATGCTCCCTATTCGAATTTTATCTAACCGATGTGGCTTATAGCTTTTTAGTTTGCCAAAATCATCATGACATGCTGATTGCGTGTGGCTTAGCTAAGTGTTGGCTCATTGATATTAACAATAGCAAAACTCTAAACAGGTAGACATCATCTATAGGTATTGAGTACCAAACTGACATCGTGGGTTAATCTTGGAGTGAGGTCGTACGGAATTGAGTGAGAATGCCCAGGTTACGTCAGAAAAGTTGGACAGACGTCATCTCCCCTTTATCGACATTTCACTCGAGCACTCTGAGTTGGCAGGCAGCTTTGATTGCCCTGGTGACCGAATTGGTGCCGCAGGAGGCGGCGGCGGGGTGACAATCCCCGCCCGACCAAGAAAACTGGTCGCCTTTAAAAGAGGCCTGTAAAACCCCCGCATATCCTCTATCCCTGGCTTCTTGATGCAGCCAGCCTTTATTTAAGAC
>CAVURW010000043.1:0-28600 GCA_963743595.1 uncultured Verrucomicrobiae bacterium | reverse complement strand
AAAAGCAACTCCCCGGCCACGATGTCTTCACCCACTTTGCGCACGTGTTGCCAGGGGAATGCTGCGGATCGGATCTCTATTTCCGAAAGAGAAAAGCTCTCGGCATGCTCGATCATGATAACCGCGTCTGCGCCGTCGGGAAGCGGATCGCCGGTGTCGACCGGGTGAGCGTCTTGTCCGACTCTGAGGCGAACGGGTGTGGTGTCGCTCGCGCCGTATGTGTCGCCGGCGCAGACCGCATAGCCGTCCATTGCAGCCCCATGATAGTGCGGGACCGAGCGCAGGGAGATTATCGGCCCCGAGGTGACGCGCCCGAGACCCGAAGCCGCCTGGACCTGCTCTTGCGCAGTCCTGAGCGCGCCGGTACGACTTTCCCAGATTTCCCGGGCCTCCGGCAGGATTTTCATCTTGAGATAGATATTTCTCTTCGGCTTTTCCATCAGCGGTCTGTTTTCTCCCCAAAGAGCCGGCGGGTCACCTTACGTACATTACACTATAAGACCCGTTTAAAGCCGAACCGGTTAAAAAACTCACCTCGAAAGCGCCTGGCGCAAGTCAGGTTCACTTCAGCGATATGGACCTGTTCGAGTTGGTCCAGCTCAACCTGGACCAGCTTCTATGTTGTCCAGCCCCCTGGCCCAACGATTGAAATCGTCCTTGGCAATCATCCTGGGAGGCTGGAGTGTAAAGCTGCCTCCCCCATGCTGGTGAACGCGCTTTTCACCGAACAGGGCATTGTAATCGGCAGTATTGACCCCGACGACCGGCGTGAAATTATCGAAGGCCCGCACCAGGCAGCCCGTTTTCCAGTGGCCGCGCAGGACCGGAAACGCGGAAATATTGAAAACGATATCGACCCCCAGGTCGGCCAGATGCCTGCCCGCTTCCGGCTGACCCCAGAAATCTATGCAAACCGGAATGCCGATCTTTCCGAAATCGGTTGTAAATGCACGAAATACTCCATCTCCCGAAGAGATTCCAAGCCTCTCCTTCTCCAGCGCTCCAACATTGAACTTGCGCTGCCTGCCTACAACCCTTCCGGCCCGGCTGAATATTGTAGCGGTATTATACCGCATGCCGCCTTCTTCTTCCGCCAGGCCCGCTATGAGGTAGCTGTTAAATTTGCGCGCTGCCGAACCCAGCTCCCGTTCGCCCAGGAAAGGGAAATATTCGGGAAAACAGATAACGTCCAGCTCTTCTCCCTGGCATTTTTCCATCAGTTGCAGGGCATGTCCGATATTGCGCGGATCGTCCAGGGACGGGTACGGTTTGGGCTGAATAATGGCTATTCGTATATTGTCTTTCATAGATATCCTTTAACCTTCGCGGAGCGTGGAGAGACGTTGCCGAGGGCCAAGGCTGAAGGCTAAGACCCAAGTCTTGCACCCGCACTTGTTACGATGTGCTTCGCTATAGCCAGAGAGGAAGTAGCGGCCGGAGACGGCGCGTTCAGCACGTGAATCATTTTCTCCGTCTGCTGGATGACGAAATCGTCCAGCAGTTTTCCGTCACGACCCAGTGCCTGGGCACGCACCCCTGCCCCACCGGGCTCAAGATCATCTTTGGAAATACCCGGCACCAGTTCCCGGAGTGCACGGGCGAAAAGGGATTTGGAAAACGAACGCATCATTTCGCCCATTCCGGTTTTCCAGTACCTGGAGACAAGGCGCCAAAAACCGTCATAGCTAAGAGTCTGCATGAGTTCCAGGGGGGCGATCCGCGTTCTGCTGTATCCCTCCCGGCCAAAGGCAAGAACGGCATTGGGGCCGGCTTCTATTCTCCCATCGATCATTCGCGTAAAATGCACCCCGAGAAAAGGGAATCTTGGGTCCGGTACGGGATAAATAAGATTTTTGACAAGAAATGCGCGCCCTGGTTTTATCCGGTAGTATTCGCCCCGGAAAGGAACGATCCGGCATGGGGGATATAGGCCCGAGGACTGAGCGACACGATCGGAATAAAGCCCGGCGCAATTTATAAGGACCCGGCTTTTGAATACGCCTCGGCCGGTTTCAATACGCAGTGTTTTCGAATCCAGGTCTTTTACCCTCTTTACTTTGGCTCCGAGGAAAAGTTCCCCGCCCTTTTTGCAAAAGACACCGGCATACGCTTCGGCAACCTTTCTGAAGTCCACAATCCCGGCGCCCGGAACGCGCATCCCCCGGATACACTGCGCATAGGGCTCAAACTCTTTTACCTCTGCCGGACTGAGCATCTGCAGGCCGATAACGCCGTTTTCACCGCCTCGCCGATAAAGTTCATCGAGGGCCGGCAGTTCCTCTTCGCGGGTAGCTATGACCACCTTGCCGCAGATATCATGCTCGACGTTGTGCTCCCTGCAGAACCGAAGGAGTTCATCGCGGCCCGAGATACACAGACGAGACTTCAGGGAACCCGGCCGGTAGTAGAGCCCGGAATGAATGACACCGCTGTTGTGTCCTGTCTGATGAGAGGCGATCACGGTCTCCTTCTCCAAAACCGCCACCTTGAGTCCCGGAAACTCTTCCAACAGTGTCATTGCCGTTGCAAGGCCGATTATTCCCGCTCCTGTAATTGCTACATCGAACGAATTATTCATGCGGACCTTTCAGTTGCTGGAGACGTTTGCGGATCTGCCCTGCAAATACCGGCGCAAAACCACCAGGAGGACACAGAGGGCTTCCCGGCCGCAGGTATGATGGAGGCTATAACCCCTCAGAGTAGGTATTTTGCTCTTTTAGAACCAGAGAGTATACCAGAATCCGGTTCGGACATCGACCCCCACAAAACTAAACCACGGATGCCACCGATGACCACGGATAAAATTATCTATATTAGAGCAGAAAGATTTGCGTTGGAAACGTGTGGCCCGCTGATGAAGGTAAAAGCCCGATCCGTACTCGTGAAATCCGTGGTTTCCTGCTTCTACCCGGGTATTAGGTTGCGGCTGTGCGGCTTTGACTCCGCCTCACGGCGCTGTAAGCTGAACCGCGCTGGCCCGTTGGCTCCTGTGGTCAACAACCGTGACAATTACCTTCTTTTCGGGAGGCGTCAGGCTTAAAACCTCGCCGAAATCTTCTGGCCCGGCAAGGTCTTTCTGGTTTATCTGGAGAATAATGTCTCCGGGCTCGACTCCGGCTTTGCCAAAAACCCCCTTTGTCTCAACCCGGCTCACCAGGACTCCGCTGGTATCAATGCCGTATTTCTTCGCGTCTTTTTGTCCCACGGGCTTCACCTCGATACCGAACCGGTCAGCCACCGAGGACAGAAGCGCCCTGCCATGTTCCTGGTCACTGGATATTTTCATCTTGACGTCCAGGGATTTGCCGTTACGAAGTATGGACAATGTAATCGTGTCCCCGATAGGGGCGGTGGCGACTTCGTTTCGGAAATCATCGGGGTTGTTTACGGCCTTGCCGTCGTAGGCCAAGATTACGTCTCCCTGTCTGATCCCCGCATCCCCGGCGGGTCCACCTTTCAAAACGTTTGCCACCAGGGCTCCCTTTGCATCGCTCACTCCAAACGAACTCGCCAGTTCAGGCGTAAGGTTCTGAATCGTCAAGCCGAGCCATCCCCGTTCGACCTTTCCGCTCGCAATCAACTGCTTCGACACGCGGAGCGCCATATTGCCGGGGATAGCAAAGCCGATTCCCTCAAACCCGCCGGACTCTGACACGATGGCCGCATTGACTCCTATCACCTCACCGTTCAGGTTGAGAAGCGGCCCGCCGCTATTTCCGGGGTTGATGGCCGCGTCAGTCTGGATAAAATCCTGGTAGCTGCTGGGGTCGGTAATGCCGCGCCTGTGCTTTGCGCTGATAATCCCCTGCGTAACAGTCTGGTCAAGCCCCTGCGGATGACCGATCGCAACTACCCACTGACCTACGTTGATCTTGTCCGAATCGCCAAAGACCGCGAAAGGAAAACTCCCTCTATCCAAAATCTGAATAACTCCCAGGTCGGTTTTGGTGTCAACGCCGACGACCTTGACCGATTTGCCGGTGTAGCTCCGGCCGTCCGACAGAACGACGCTCATCTTAGTGGCGCCGTTCACCACATGGCTGTTAGTCACAATATGTCCCCGGGCGTCTATAATGATCCCGCTCCCAAGACCGGTTATCTCCCTTTCGAATTGTTTCGGCATCTTTGGATTTCCGAAAAAGTGCTGGAAAAACGGGTCGTTCTGAAACGGCAACAGTGGATTTGTAACCGTCTGTTTCTCGGTTACCTCGATATGGACGACGGAGGGAATGGCTCTTTTCGCCACATCCTCGATCGCCGTCACCAAGTTCACATCGCGATCCGCTGATTTTGCCGGCATCGCCCAGGCGATTAAAATAACGGCTGCCGTTAACGAAAGCAGCCGGCGAGATTTTGAGTAACTTTTGGACTTCATGGTTCGACGCTCGGATATTCAAGTGATTCCCTTCGAGCACCTGATCGATAACCCGGAGCTGATTCGCTAAAACCACCGGCGCTTTTCGTACAGCTCTTGGTAATGGTTCAAAATCTGAATGCCCATCGCATCAAGCGAATGATTTTCAACGATGGTTAAGCGGGACGCATCGCCGAGCCGTTCCCGGAGATCGGGCGATTTCAACAAAAGGTTCAGTGCGTCGGAGAGGGCGTGCGGGTTATTCGGCGGTACCAAGTACCCGGTTTTATCATGCGTAATCGCTTCGGGAATCCCACCGATATCCGACGCGATAATCGCACGTCCCATCGCCTGAGCTTGCAGGATAATCTGAGGAATTCCTTCGTGGGAAGTCGAGGGCAAAACAACGATGGAAAGGGAGGCGAGGACCGAGGGCACGTCGGATCTGTGACCGATTAAGGAGATGTGTTTTGCGTAGGGATTCTCTGACACGCGCTTGGCAAGCTCATCGCGACCCGGCCCATCTCCAGCTATGACCAGGTGGGTCGTCCCGACCAGTTCCGGGTGCGCTTCCATCAAAATCTTCCACGCCTCCAAGAGAATCTGATGGCCTTTCCAACTGCGCAATACGGAGACTATTCCGACGAGCTGTGTGGTCGCCGGGAGTTTCAATTCCTCGTGCAAAATATCCGGGAGATCCGAGCGGAATTTGTTTAAATCGACGCCTGTAGCGATGCAATGCAGCTTCGATTTCGGAACCTGCAGTTCCGTGTGTAGGCGATCGGCGATGCGTTGGCTGGTGGTGATCACGAAGTGCGGGAGCAATCGAAAAGCGACTCGAGACCAAAACTTATTTGGATAATCGATCTCGATATGCCGGTAACGGATGAGCAGGCGAATGAAGATCAGGCGCGCCGCGAGACCCGCGATCCAGCCATCCAAAGAGCTGTGTGTGCAGACGATATTGATTTGGTGCCGGAGCATCCAGATCGCGACGGTGACTGCACCCAGCGGTAAAAACGCCCGTGAGCTCTGCAGGGGCACGACGGTGATTTTGGCCTGTTCCGCCTTTAGAGCGATGGTCGATTTCGGTGGCGCTAGCAGGTAGACCATGTGTCCCTGCGCACGCATCCAGACGAGTTCCGTAAGAACCCGCATCTCCTGCCCACCCCAACCCAGGGAAGCTTCCGAATGCAAAATGCGCCACTGTTTCATATGCCGACTTCAGCTGCACACGCGGTCAATCCTTGAATAAGCCTGCCATCATCCGACTGAGAGTAAATCATACGAGGTATTTAGAAGCTTGGTTTATTTGAAGGAAGCGGCAATATAAAGGATCGCACGTGTGATGGAATCGGAAAAGGTTAAGAAAATCATCGTTTTTAAGCTTCGAAACATCGGCGATGTCTTGCTGGTGACGCCGGTTCTGCGGGCGCTTAAGGAGAAGTTTACGGGCGCACGCCTGGTGATGGTGGTCTGCAAAGGGACGGAAGGTGTGCTGGAAAATAATCCAGATGTGGATGAGGTCATCGTCTTCGATCGCGGGCTAAAAGGTCTGGCTCGGCTGGGGCATGAGATCGGGCTCTTCCTAAAGATGTTAAGCAGCTCGTTTGATTTGGCGATTAATTTGACCGAGGGCGAGCGGGCGATGTGGTACGCGCTTCTGTGCGGGCGCGGCCAGCGCTGGGGCTGGGTGGGACACCGCTCCACACGCCTGGATATCCGCCGCTGGATTTACCACAAGCCGATCTCCTCCGATACGTTGGATCTCCATGAGGTGGAAACCGCGTACCATTTGCTGCGCCAAGCCGGACTCGACTTGCCTGTGCATCCCCTTCGCTTTCGGGTCGATGAACCGGGTAAAACCTGGGCAAGTGCGGAGTGGTCCAAGTTCGGGACGGAGGGCCCGAAAGTGGTGGTGCATCCGGTCTCGCGCTGGCTGTTTAAATCGTGGTCGCCGGAATCGATGGCCGCTACGATCGACTGGCTTCAGCGGGAGAGAGGCGCGAGATTGATCGTCACGACTGGACCCAATGACAAAGAGCGCGCGGCAGCCGAGAAGGTGGTCAACTTGTGTAAGGTCCGCCCGACGTTTCTGGCTGGCACATGCACCCTCATGCAGCTGGCCGCATTGACGGAGCAGGCCGACCTCTTTTTCGGGGTCGATACCGCCCCGATGCACGTCGCCGCAGCGGTGCAGACCCCCGTAGTCGCGTTGTTTGGACCGACGAGTATCCGAAGCTGGGGTCCCTGGAAGGTCAGACGCAAGGTTCTTCAGAAAAGCTGCATCTGCAACGCCAACGGTGCCAAGCGCCTGTGCGATTGGGAGGGCACGCGCGATTGCTTAGCCTCGATTACCGTGGATGAGGTGAAACAGGCACTGGACGAGATGCTGCAGCCGGTGGAAGTGCAGAACGTTTGATCAAGCCTGCCAGAGACGAAAAGTTCGCACTCGACGCTCTTTCACCCACAAAAGAATGAGCGGAACGACTCCGTAACAGAAGCCGGTCGCGAAAATTATGACTCGGAAATAGTGGCCCGAGTGAGCCTCCACAAACGGTATGATAATTTCTACCAAAACAAAAAGCACAACGAGAGTGATGCCCCATCCCCTTGCCCAAAGCATCCCCCAAGCGAAAGTCCCGATTAACATCACGTAAAGCGTGCAGAGAGAAACCACCGCAAAGTCCATAGAGCGAAATCCTATCGTTTTGGCCTTAGACAATCAACCGCACTTGGCGAGTGGCTGAGGACTAAAACGGAATATCGTCGTCATCCGGCAGGGGAGGCATTTCTTCGGATTGACTTGGGGCGGGGCGGTTTTGCCCTTGAGTCGGAGGACGCTCGCGCGTGGTGTTCCCCGTGCTACCCGAAGTCGTCACCGGGCGATCTTCTGTGGATGAACGGCCAGTACCCGTTTGGCCACCACCCAGGAATTGCACGCGATCCGCCTGCACCTTCAACATGCGCCGCTTCTCGCCTTGCGCCGTTTCCCATTGATCGAGGCGCAACCGCCCCTCGATAAAGACGGGGCGACCCTTCTTTAAATATTGCTGGCACGTTTCGGCTTGGCGACCCCAAACCTCCACATCCACGTAGACCACCACTTCCTTGCTGGTGCCATCTTGCGAGCGGTAAGTTTCGTTCACCGCCAGGCTCAGCTGGCCCACCGGATTTCCCTTAGGCGTGGTGCGCAGTTCAGGGTCCCGGGTGAGGTTCCCAATGAGCAAAACTTTGTTTAAATCGGCCATAGTGAACGTCTCCTGGGTTACTGCTTTTTGACTAAGCGTCGATCGGTTCTTTCTTCAGATAGAACTGACGGAAAACGATATCGTTCAGCTTCAGTTTGCTTTGAAGAGCGAGCACCTTATCGGCGTTCAGCAAGAACTGGATGTTCACGTAGAAACCGCTGTCCAGATCCGTAGCTTGACGCTCAAACCGGCGACGATCCATTTTCTGTGTGCCCTTTACCTGTCCGCCGAGTGCGATGATCTCTTTCTCAATCGTATCAATCGCCTCTTTCAGACCTTCATCTTTACCTTGGATATCCAAGATATACATTCCATCGTAGTTATTCATAAATTCTAAACGGCCCGTCTAAACAGCTAGGGAGAAGTGGGCGAGTTCCCGTTGTACTTGTTCATTGCTACATCAATTCCCTCAGTGAGGCAACACTCAATCGCTTGACGCCCTGTTTGGATCAATTTAAAAACGGCTTCGTCCTCCGCAGGCGTAAACTTGGAAAGAACCCACCGTTCTAAAGCCCATGCGGGAGGTTGTTTCCCGACGCCACAACGAATTCGCGGATATTGATCTGTGCCCAGGTGAGCCTCGATCGATTTCAACCCGTTTTGGCCGCCACTGGAGCCGCTTCTACGGATTCGAATTTGGCCTAGATCGAGATTCACGTCGTCCACCACCACGAGCACTTGCTTTGGCTCCCACTGATACATTCGTGCCCAACTTCCTACCGCCTCCCCACTTCCATTCATAAACGTTAGCGGTTTGATCAATCGCGGGCCATTCGGCACCCGAACAAACTCCGATTGGAACGAGCGCTCTTCTTGAAACTTTAATCCCAAGTCCAGCGCCCACGCGTCTAAAATCAGAAACCCGATATTATGCCGCGTGAGTTGATACTTAGGGCCAGGATTTCCCAGCCCGAATACGGCTGGGTAGGTAGTCGGCTCAGCCATGGAAAGCCCGTGGGTGGTGACTCAGCACTATTTCTTGGCGGGAGCGGCCTTTCCTCCTTTAGCATCCTTACCACCAGCGGCAGGAGCTGCGTTTTCGTCAACTTTCTTTTCCTTAATCACTTCTGGTTGCTTCACTTCTGCAGCAGCGGCAATCGATTCAGCCGTCTCTACTTTAGGTGCAAAGCAGGTGAACACGGGCAATTCCGGCGGATTCGCCGCAGTCACTCCATCAGGTAATTTCAGCTCACGAACGTGAACCGACTCACCGACGTTCAACGACGTCACGTCCACAGTAATCAATCCAGGCAAATCCTTGGGTAAACAGGTCACGCGAATCGTCCGCATCATGGTCTCGAGCAAGCCACCGCCTACTTTGATGCCCACAGGCTCGCCAATACATTGAACGGGCACTTCCGCGTGCATCAATTCGTCTTGGGCCAGTTCATGCAAGTCCACATGGATGATGTAATCCTCGATAGGGTGATGCTGCACATCGGTGAGAAGCGCGAGGTGTTGATCCAGCTTTTCCCCTTTATCGTCCCGCACTTCTACTTCCACCAGGACGTTTTCGCCTGTGGAGGAATGAAGCACGCTTTTGAGAAGACGGGCATCGACTTGGATCGGTTTGGAATGGATTCCGCCCCCTTTTGTTTTCCCGTACATAATTCCGGGAACTTTTCCTCCTTTACGAACACCCTTAACCGCGTTGCGGCCCAGCGATGCCCGAGGAGAAACCTGCAGTGATATTGTTTTGGACATGGACTAAATTCAATTAACGTTGAACCGGCAAGACTGCCTGCTAAAATGACGGTGGTCAAGCCCTATCTGTCTGAGCCCTTCCTTTTGTTTCCTTTGAGCCTAAAAGTTGTGAATAACTTGCCAATAGCTTCTAACAGCCTGAAAAACGTTGAGTTTAGCCGGTCTATCGGTAACCATTCCCAGACCTGTCTACGTCCTGAACCCCACGGAATCCGTTGTCGTACAGCGGCTTTCGAAGTTCTTGGACTTATTCACACCCATAATACGAAGAATAAACCATTGAGTTTTCCCTCGTTTCTTCTTAATACCTTCTTTTACCATGAAATGTAAGTTATCGCGTGAAGCGTTCGTCGCCGGTCTGCAAGTGGTCCAAAACATTGTCTTAAGCAAAACAACGCTCCCGATCTTAAACAACACGCTGCTCCAAGCGCAGAACAACGAGTTGATTATTTCCACTACGGACATCGACATGGGCCTGCGCGTTCGGATTCCGTGCGAAGTCATAAAGCCGGGCACAACGACGTTGCCCGTGAAGAAACTTGCCAGCATCATTAAGGAGCTTCCCGCTTCTGAAGTCGCGGTGGACGTCGATAACAAGCATTCGGCTTCCATCACCAGCGGGAACTCTTTCTTTCGGTTAATGGGTTTGCCTGAAGAGAATTTCCCGCCGTTTCCCGTACCGCAAGCAGAAGTGACCGTGCGCATGACCCAGGGCGTCTTCCGCGATATGCTCCGGCGCACCTCCTACGCCATGTCGGTCGATTTGACCCGCTACAATTTGAACGGCGTGCTGATGAGCTTTAAAGAAGAAAAGCTCTCCATGGTCGCCACGGATGGAAAGCGGATGGCTCTCGTCGAGCAGGAACTCGAGTTACCGAAAGGTTCTACGGGCGATTTGATCGTTCCGGCTAATGCAGTCGCGGAATTGCAACGGATTCTCGGTGATGAAGCGCCGATGAACATCACCTTCACGGAAAGCCAGGTCTTCTTCGATCTCGGTAAGACTTTCTTGTTCACCAAGCTCATCGAAGGAGATTACCCGAAGTACGAAAAGGTGGTGCCCGCTGAAGCCAAAGAACGGGTGATTCTCGAACGCGTGCCCTTCTATGAGGCCATTCGGCGTGTTTCGATTCTGTCCAATGAAAAGGATAAATCGACCTCCGTGCGCTTAGCGTTTACCCGCAACTCACTCGATATCACCGCCAACAGCCCCGAAGTGGGTGAAGCGCGGGAGACGCTCGCGGTGAATTACAAAGGCAACGACTTCGCGATGGCGTTTAATCCGAATTATCTCATGGACCCGCTCAAGAACATCGAGGCAGACGAAGTCTATTTCGATTTCATCGACGAGATGAATCCCGGCGTGATTCGGTACAATCGCCCGTTCTTGTACGTGATCATGCCTATGCGCATTCACAGCACCGGCAGCAGTTCGTAAAAAATACGCCCAGAGGCGAATTGGGGGGTGAAACTGCAACTAACCTCCACGGCAGCAGTATCGCAGACTTTTTACGTTTACGACGGTTTTGATGATAGAAGAAAAAACTTTTACTCTTCCGATTTCGGTAAAGACTATTGGCCCTTTGATCCTACTGTGAATCATTATCCTGGTTGGAAAGATCCGAATCTGTCATAATAGGACGTACTTAATTCCCTATAATAGGCTTTTGTTTCGAGGTAAACTCAAGACAGATAAGTGTACAGGCGCGAGTAATTATAGGGAGTAAATGCCTGCTAATAGCGGCGGGCACGGCGATTGTCTCGGAAATGGGCTTCAGGCGGGTGATCCAACTTGTAGTCGTGAGGAGAACCGTCTTCGACAACCGACTCGTAGCAGAGATAATATCGATAGCGCACCGCACCGGTCGCAAGATCGAAATGTGTGTGCTCCACCTCGGCTGGTAACCAAAGACTGGAAGCCAATTCGTGAGCGCGCTTTACCTCTGTAAAAGAACTGACTCCCACATCTTTACGTTCCTTAAAATCGTAGTTGTATTCTGTCACGTTTAGGAGGAGATAATCACGTGTCTTATCGAGAACCATGACAGTTTTTGTGCTCGTTTCGGTTTCAGAGTAACTTAAACGACCTTCGTCTAAAACAGTAACGGACTTACCGCGAATTCGTCCGGAGCGTATCTTGATCAGTTGAGACGATTCTTCAATTTCGGCGCTTGGTCCCGCATTCGCCAAAGCCTCCAGCAGGGTCAGCCCCTGCGTAAGCTCGCAAGTCTGCCAACGATATGCTCCTGGGAAAGCCCAATACAGCTGCTTCGAAAGTGCTCCATAGTTTTCAAATTCGACCAATGAATCGTTCAAGACAGAAGTGTCCATCGCGCCATCGGAGCAAATAGCGCGCTTTCCAATTAGAAAGGGTTGATTGGCGTCCCCTAATCGAATGTCCGGGTCGACCGTAAGAACATACTGGAGGGCAGCTAGGTTAGAAATCTTCAGAGTAAATTCTGAACGCACAGGACAGCTTCGCCAAGGCCCATCGAATGAATCACCGTACTGATACCAACCTCGCAAAGTCAGTGGAAACGGAGCATCTGAATCCGTAAACTCCGAGAGGCGAGCCGCGAGCCTGAGTCTGGCATCAGACATTCGGCCAGCGTAATCGGTTTAGAGAATGAAAACAAGTTAGGACTATCCCCGCACGTTCTTGCCGGTCCTTTGCTCTTCCAGCAATTGGATATCGGCGTCGACCATGATCTTGACCAGTTCTGAGAATGAAGTGCGCGGTTGCCAGCCCAGAATGCGTTTGGCCTTGCTGGCGTCGCCGATGAGCAGGTCGACTTCTGCCGGGCGGTAGTAGCGCGGGTCGATTTTCACGAACTTCTCACAATCGAGTCCGGCGTGAGAAAAGGCGAGTTCCAGGAATTCCTTTACAGTGTGCGTCTCGCCCGTGGCGACCACAAAATCGTCGCCCTTATCTTGCTGAAGCATCATCCACATCGCTTCGACATATTCGGGGGCGTAACCCCAATCGCGCTTGGCTTCGAGATTTCCGAGGTACAATTCGCTTTGTAAACCGGCCTTGATTCGCGCCAGTGCACGCGTGATTTTACGGGTCACGAACGTCTCTCCACGACGTGGTGATTCGTGGTTAAACAGAATCCCGTTGGTGACGTGGAGGTTGTAACTTTCGCGATAGTTCACCACCATCCAGTAGCTGTAAACCTTGGCAGCGCCGTAGGGACTGCGGGGATAAAACGGCGTGTCTTCGCGCTGGGGAACGGCCTGGACGAGGCCATACATTTCACTGCTGGAGGCTTGGTAGAACCGCGTTTTCGGACACGTTTCCCGAATCGCTTCCAGGAGACGCGTGGTTCCCAGGGCGGTGATGTCACCGGTATATTCTGGAACCTCAAAACTCACGCGAACATGGCTTTGCGCGCCAAGGTGATAAATCTCATCGGGAACAATATCGTGCAAGAGCCGCATGATGGACGCGGCGTCGCTGAGGTCGCCGTAATGCAGAAAGAGACGAACCCCATGGAGATGGCGGTCTTGGTAAAGGTGATCGATTCGATCCGTGTTGAACGTGCTGGAGCGTCGGATGAGCCCGTGAACGGTGTATCCCTTATTTAACAACAACTCCGCGAGGTAAGAACCATCTTGTCCCGTAATTCCCGTAATGAATGCAGAAGGCATAAAAGGCGAGAATAGCAAGGTCCGCAGAACTCGGCAATGGACTTTGCTCAGATACGTCCCCGAAATCGCACGTTTATCTAGTTAAGGCACAACGAGTTGTCGAAAAATAACGTGTCTGAATAATCGATATTCATTCTTGACCTCTCTACGGGCTTCTGATCTCCTACGCTCCCGCCAAAGCGCCCCGCATTTTTGCAACCGCAAAGCCGACTAGCGACGCTTGCTTCTGGATAACGAAAGCTCAAGACTACAGACATGCATTTTTCGATCGGAGGTATATTCAGAAAGATATTAGGCGTACAAAAACGCTTCGATAAACTGGAGCGCCGTATATCCCTTCTCGAGTCTGCCTTGGACGATCTTCGTTATGGTAGTGATGACCCTACCTTGATAGGAACCCGCGTGATTGTTCCGTTTCTCAGTGGAGGTATTGGAAATCAATTGTTCCAAGTCTCTTGTGCTTATTCCTTATCGCGTAAATTAAATTATTTGCTGAGAATTAATTATGACATGTATGCGTCGTATGGGCAGGGACAACATCCCTCCAAATATCGAAATACGATCTTTCAAAAAGTGGAGAGTACGGATGTTAACCCACCTTATAAGTTTTCTTATACGAGCCACGAGTACAAAGAGATCACCCGTCTCCCCAATGCGCACATTAAGTTAGAGGGCTATTTTCAGAGCAGCAAGTATTTCGGTATTTACAAAGAAGAACTCCGCCATCTCTTTGTGCTGCCTCAAGAAGATCTCGATAAAGCGGCCGCCTTTTTGGATAAAGATTCCCGACCTGCCGTGGGAATCCACATTCGACTCGGCGATTACGCGAATCACCCCGGCCTCCAAGCATGCGATAAAGATTATTACCATCGGGCAATCCGACAATTCTCCCCCGATTGTCGGTTTATCGTCTGCTCAGATCAACCCGAGCTTGCCTGTGAAATGTTGAAGTCACCCGATACGACGAGCTGGACGCCCCGTAAGCCGATCAGCCCCGAGATCTACAATGGCACCTCAGAATTGGCCGATCTCGCCATGCTTTCTTCCTGTAAGCAATTGATCTTGAGCAACAGTACATTTTCGTATTGGGGTTATTTCCTTGGAATAAAGAAAACGCAGGTCGTCGCTCCCAAGCGTTGGTTTAATAGTAAGGTACATAAAGAGAATCATAGTGATATCTACGAGAAAGAATGGACGCTGGTTTAGTCTCTTTCTTTGATTCTAACATTAGAGTTTTGTCATACGAATTGCAGAGTTATTTCGTGAAGTGTAGGTTGCCCCATGAAAAAATATACACTTGCGCTATTCGCATTGTTGTTGGCTTGTGGATTCAGCAGTTCTGCTCAAGCAGGAGTCCATATAGGAGTTGGGATAGGGTTTGGTGGAGGAGGTTATTACGGTGGCTATCGTCCCTATTATCATCACCATTATTACTACGGTGGTTATTACGCTCCGGCTTACTATACTCCGGCTTATTACGGACCGGCCTACTACCCGCCTGCCGCTTACGTGCATCCTTACGGATATTGCACTCGGTAAACGTCAGGTTTAAAGCTGTTTAACGCTTCCGACCGACCACGACGAATTGACCCCCGAGGACTCGCCATAGAAGTGGAAACTGTACGTACAAGCGTACAAACCAAAGGGGAGGCCTCGAAATTCCGATCATGGTGTAGGGAATGAACCGGGAGAGTCGCATCTCGACTTTAAACCCGGTCATTTCCAGAGCTTCCGCCATGGAGAAGTCCGTGAGTGGAATGAAGTGATCGAAGAAGTCCCAGTAAGCGCCGTGAACGTAGCGTATGTTCGGACCCATGCAGATGATTCGGCCGCCCCGTTTCAGAGCAGTGTGGGCCTGGTAGAGCGTTGAGCGAATTTGTTCTTTGCTGGCCAGGTGCTCAAAGAAATTGCTAGTGAAAACGATGTCGAGACTGGAGCTGTCGATGCGCCACGGTTCGGTCGAATCTTGCGCCAGGAAGATCACTTCGTCGCTCAAGTGCTCGCGTGCCGATGGATTGGAATCCATGGCGAACTTCTTTTTCGCTTGGACCGAAGCGATAAACTCGCCCCAACCGCACCCCAAATCTAGAACGATTTTATCTGCACCCACGAGCTTCTGGAAATAGCTGCGAATCAGAATCTGCCACACTTGCCTTCGATATTCTAAAATCGGCGCAAAACTCTTCTCATATTGCGCCTCCAGCTCGTGAAGCTCACTCCGGCTCATGCGGTCTGCGACTGGAAATGGGTGTAGTGTCGGTGGACCCGCGAGCTCACGTTGGTCAGCACTTCCCAAGGGATGGTGCCCGCTTCACGAGCCAGTTCCCATGCGGTGATTTCGCCGCCCTGTTGCCGACCCAGCAACACCACGTCATCGCCGACTTTGCAGTCCACCCCGGTGACATCGAGAACCACCTGATCCATCGTCACTCGACCGCGAATCGGGCACCGTTTTCCGTGGACTAGCATGCCTGCACCGTTAGAGTGCGCGCGGAAATAGCCGTCGCCGTAACCGACCGCGACCACGGCGTGTCGTTCCGTCTGCTTCGTCACGTAAGTAGCGCCATAAGTGATCCCGCGATTTGGCCCCACCTCGCGGATGAGCGTGATCCGGCTCTTCCAAGTCATGGTGGGAACAAAGCCCGGCACGTTTCCAGGAACCACGCCGTAAAGTGCTAGGCCGATGCGTACGAGATCGGCGTGGAACCCGTAATCGCCCACTAAAGTAAGGCTGTTCTCCGCGTGGCGCACCAGAGAGGGATGACGCTTAAAAAAGGGTGTGATCCGGTTCCATTGCTCGCGCGTGAGCAGTTCATTATCGTCTGGCGCGCTGAAGTGGGTCATCAGCCCATTCATTTGAATCCCTGGGAGTGCTTCAATTTGTCTCATTTTCGCCTCGGCATCTTCGTACCAACAGCCGAGCCGACCCATTCCGGTATCAACCTTAAAGTGAACTGCGGCTTGCTCGCCGAGCTCAATCGCTTTTCGACTCAACACACTCGCCTCTTCAAAGGAGGAAATCGTAAAGCTCAGGTCGTATTTGATCCCCTCCTCCATTTCCTCCGGCAAAGCCGCGCTGAGCAGGAGAATGGGAGTGCTGATCCCCGCCTCGCGCAGGGCGGCGCCTTCGGCCAAGTTCGCCACGCCAAACCACTCCACGCCGTTAGCCGCGCATTCTTGAGCCATCGGCACCAGTCCATGTCCATAGGCGTTGGCCTTCAGCACCACGAGAATTCGCGTGCTCTCCGGAATGAGTGACCGGAGCTGCTTCAGATTTTGCTTGAGCGCCAGACCATCCACTTCTACCCAACAGCGTCGCATCATACGGCAGCGGACGCTTCCCCCGCACTTTTCCGTTTGACCATGGCCAGATCGGGCCGGTTATCATGAGGCACTTCGAGATGGACGGGGGGCTGGTGAGCCGGTCCAGTGACCATGGGGAGAGAGACGTTCAACGACGCGCCATTTGAAATAGGTTTGGCCTTCGTAAATGTGGCTTCGCGAAGATAGATGGGTTCCAGGGGGTCGGTCTTAATCCAATACGCAAAATCATCCGGAAAGAGCAAGAGATCCTCGGCACGCGGTGGCACCACACGGGAGACACCCGCCAGCTTCTCGGAACTCACCACGTTTTCAAACTGTGCGCTGTGCTTTTCAAAGTCGCTCGCCGGAATCAAATACGTCTCTTTGACCAAGTCGCCCAGCTCGAATTCTGTGCAAAACAGCTCCTTTCGCCGCGCATCCGCGTAGAGCCCGAAGTACCCCGTCTCATGCAACTGCATCCCTACGGAAAATGTGCTGGAAACCCCCAGCACCGGACAGCCTTGCACCTGCGCGATGCCGTAGGCGGCAGCGATACCCACGCGGATACCCGAGAAAGAACCCGGTCCCAGCCCGACAACGATCCGTTTTAAACGCAACCGGGGAATGCCCAACATCGTGAGCGCGCGAATGAGCGATTGCGAGGCCTTTTGGCCAGGATTTAGCTGGACGCGATTCACCACCACGCTTCCATTCCCTAACGCCACGCTGCCATGGCTGGTCGAGGTATCGATAGCTAAGGTGAGGTTACTCGTCATAAACACCCGCACCTTACAGAAACCTTATCTCGGACACAAGCTGCCGTCGTCGGGACTTCGCTAAGGTTTAGTAGAACTTGTACCACGACATGTTTGGGCAATTTATAAAGGAAATTCGGTCACGAAGTCGTATTGGGCTTCGGGAATTCTGTTTAGCGAATGGCCACGATCCCAGCAATTGGAGTCTGACGACTGGCGGAAATTTCACGATCTTGCCGCAGCTGAGGTCGGACGTATTCCTGCTTACGTACTTAAGGATCCCGGTTTTCTTGCGCACATTGTTTGGACAGAAGCCTTCAGAAGATCTGTTTGCCCTTTTAGATTTAATCCGTAACGCTTATCGCCCATGACCAGTGGGAAGAGTTTTAACGCGCCATTTTTTCAGAAAGCCACGGTGATTATTTTTTGTGCGACTTTTTTAGGTGTCGCTTTTTTTATTTTAAACTTCAATCACGAAAAGTTTTTAATTAAAATAAAATTAATCGAATTAGGTGTTTATCCAAACCCATCATTGCAAATAGAAACCTGCTCAGAAGAGGCCGATGACTTCAAAGATATTATTTTGCAAAAATGTCGATTAGTAAACCCAATTTTGATGAATACGTAAGTTCTCGACCTTTCAGATTAGACACAATTAGGGGTCTTACCATTACAGCAATCTCAGATCTTCCCGTAGAGTATAAGGACATAAAAGCGGATCAATATGTTCTCTATGGGGAAAACGGAGGGGGTGTCGGAACCATTTTGACCCTTGTAAAATAGTCAAATGGGAAAGTATACGTCGTTTATTATGAGATATTTTCATATGATAATGGTCCAGAGCAAGGGTCAACAAACGCCATTCTTAGTCCAGCCGAGAAGAAAGTCACCAGAGACAGCAGCATTAATTGACAAGATACGAATTGAGACTTCCGAATTACGACCGGATGAAAAGAGGGTAAAATCCCAGAGAATGCACTTCTGCGAAAAAGAGGTAGGCCTGCTCCGTTAACGCGGCCAACTCTATAAGGATGCACGTGCCAGAAAAGTCGGGCGGACTTTTGGGGCTGACAGAGCGTCGCGGGCGAACTTTTCGCCAGCCGAAGATCGTTCAAGTTTAGCGTGAACGGCCCCGCGTGGGAGTGCTATTGGAGAACCCGGTAAAGCGAGGGAAGTTTAGCAGCAGCTTTCCTCAAAAACCGTTCATTTTGAAGGCTTTAACCTTGATCTCCTTAACTTAAAAACCTAACCTTGTCTCTTGCCGGTTCTCCGTGGTCCGGGCAGTCATTCATATGCCAGAAAATCTCTTCTCAGAACGCATCCAGGGAATCAATGTCGCCGAAGAAATTCGGAATTCCTTTCTGGACTACTCCATGTCGGTCATCATCTCGCGAGCACTGCCGGATGCGCGGGATGGATTGAAACCGTCGCAACGCCGGATTCTCTACGCGATGTACGAGATGGGGCTGCTGCCAGGCCGCTCCACCTCTAAGTGCGCCGGTATCGTGGGGGACACGATGAAGAAGTATCACCCGCACGGTGACGCGGCCATTTATCCCACGCTGGTGCACATGGCCGAGCCGTGGAGCATGCGTGAACGACTCATCGAAGGTAAGGGTAACTTCGGTTCCGTGGAAGGCGATCCACCAGCCGCCATGCGGTACACCGAAGCGCGTTTGACCCATCTCGGCGCGATTCTGATGGACGATATCAACAAGGATACCGTCGATCTCGTCGCCAGTTACGACGAGAAAAACGATGAGCCCGTCGTTCTGCCCTCCGCGTTTCCGAATCTATTGGTGAACGGTGGTACGGGTATCGCGGTCGGTATGGCCACGAATCTGCCGCCGCATAATCTCGCTGAAGTCATCAATGCCATCTGCGCGCAAATCGATTCACCCGACATCACCATACCGGAATTGATGCAGTATGTGAAAGGGCCCGATTTCCCGACCGGCTGCACCATTCTGGGCTATGAAGGCATCAGGAATTACATGCAGACCGGCAAGGGCAGCATCCGGGTGCGCGCTAAGGTTCACACGGAATCGCCTAAAGGTGGTAAGGAACAGATCGTCGTCACCGAAATTCCGTTCAACGTGAATCGCAGTGAGCTCGTCGCGCGAATCGCAGAACTGGTTAATGAAAAAACCATTACCGATATCACCGATATCCGGGATGAATCCGACGAACGGAGCCGCGTGGTCATCGAACTCAAGCGCGATGCGACGGCTAAAGTGGTGATCAACAATCTCTACAAGCTCACCGCCCTGGAAAGCACGTTCTCCGTGAACATGCTGGCGATCGATGCCGGTCGCCCGAAGACGCTCAATATCAAGGAGCTGATCAATTGTTACATTGAACATCGGCGTGAAGTCGTCATGCGCCGGACGCGTTTTGAACTTCGCGAAGCGCAACGGCGTGCGGAGGTTCTGGAAGGTTACCTCATCGCCCTAGGAAACCTGGACGAAGTGATCCGGATCATCCGCGCCTCGCGTGATCGGGAAGAAGCCAAAACTCGGTTGCTCGCCTACAATTATAGCCGAGAAGAGGCCGAAGCGTACGGCATCGTCATTCACAGCCCAGCTCGGCTAACGAACAATCGCTATCTCATTAGCGAAGCCCAGGTCACCGCGATCCTGGAATTGCGCCTGTATCAACTCACGGGCTTGGAACGAGCCGGAGTCATCGATGAATATACCGACCTGCTCAAGAAGATCACCGACCTAATCGATATTCTGGCCAAAGTCGAACGCGTACTCTCGATCATCAAGGAGGAATTGACTAAGGTGAGAGATAAACACGGGAACGACCGGCTCACCGATATCGTTCCGGCCGAGGGCGAAATGAACATTGAAGACCTCATCGCCAATGAGGGGGTCATCATCACCATCACCCATAACTCGCTCATCAAACGGACCAATACCTCCAGCTACCGCGCGCAAAATCGCGGTGGACGCGGGGTGATCGGCATGACGACGCGCGAGGGCGATCGCCCTGAGGATAACGATTTCGTCGAGCATCTCTTTGCGGCGTCGACCCACGATTATCTTCTCTTTTTTACGAATCTGGGGCGCGTCTATGAAAAGCGCGTGCACGAGATTCCGGACGGCGGACGTGCTGCGCGCGGGAAGTCGATTGCGAATCTGCTGGAGCTGAAACCGGAAGAGAAGATTGCGGCGCTGATCCGAATTGAATCGAAACGCGACGCGCAAGGGGTCGATCTGACGTGGACGCAAAGCAGCTATATCTTGTTCGCAACTGCGAACGGCGTCGTCAAAAAGACGTCGCTCGACAAGTTTTCGAACATACGCGCAGGCGGCATCATCGCGATCAATATCGAAGAGGGCGATCTTCTCATCGAGGCGCGTTTGACCAACGGCCAGTGCGATGCGGTTTTGATCACGCAAGAAGGCATGAGCATCCGCTTCCCTGAAGAGGATGTGCGCCCGATCGGTCGCGATGCCACCGGGGTGCGAGGCATTTCGCTCGAGGCGAAGGATCATGTCGTTTCTCTGGCGATTGTCGATTCTGGCGCCACGCTTTTGGTGGCGGGCGAGAATGGTGTCGGCAAGCGTACGAACTTCGACGAGTACCGGGTTCAGAGCCGTGGTGGCAAAGGCATTATCACGATGAAGACTACGGACAAAACGGGTCGTGTCATTGGCGCTTTAACCGTGCGGGATACCGATGAGATCATGCTGCTGACGCTGCAGGGACAGATGGTCCGCACGCGGGTAGGGCAGATCCGGGAGACGGGTCGAAACACACAAGGGGTGAAGCTGGTGAATCTATCGGATGGCGATAAACTTACGGCAATCGCGCGGGTGATCTCCGAGAGCGTTTCCGAAGGCGAGGAGCAGAGTGCGCTGCCGGGTGAGACGCCGGAGACGACCGATCCTGCCGATGCTGCGCCGCCGACTGAGTAGCGGTTTGACTTCTCGGGGCAGGCCCACCAGCATGGTGCTATGCAAATCAACCCTTACCTCCACTTCAACGGCAACTGCGAAGAGGCGATGAACTTTTACGCTCTCACGTTCGGTGGCAAAATCCAGAACATGATGCTTTACGGCAGTTCTCCGGCAGGCGATCACACTCCACCTGATTACCATGGGAAGGTTTTGCATTCCACATTGATCGTGGGGACTTCGGTAATCATGGGTGCTGATTCTCCACCCAATCGCCACGAGAAACCGCAAGGAATCGCGCTCTCCATAGGGATAGAGAACTTCGATGAAGCGCGTCGCCTGTTTGATGCACTCGCCGAAAAGGGCTCGATCAACATGGCTTTTCAGGAGACGTTTTGGGCGAAGGGCTTCGGGATGTTAGTCGACCGTTACGGCGTCTCCTGGATGATCAACTGCGAATCGAAAACAGCGGTCTAGGCAAGCAACGTGACGTTGCATCCAATAACCAGCGTGACGCTGGACCCAATCGCGCCTTTCGACTTCACGATGCCTTCTTGCCTTTAGGCCCGAAGGGACGGCCTCATGTTAAGCCCAGGTCGCAGACCGGCAATATGGCGTTGGAACCACAGGGACTTGCGATAGGTAGCACAGCGATAGGCACACAAGAAATACAGGACCCACAATTGAAGCTGGTCATTCAAGCTTGGGACAGACTCCCGCCTGGGATAAAGGCGGCGATTTTGGCTATCGTAGCCGTCGCTGAGTAGGATCGATAACACGGATTACCTGTGGAAACGTCCTCCTTGTAATTGCAGTACAACGCTTTATGAGTATTCGACAGGTGTCTACACGCTTCAGGGCTCGGGTGCGGACATTGGGGGACCCGCGGATTCGTGCCATTTTGTATACCAGACGATTGATGGGGATGGCGAACTGACGGCGCGGGTAGCGAGTGTGCAAAACACCAATAGCGGTTCCCGTCGCACTCTCCCTTCAGAAAGACAATTCCCTCCAAATGGCGAGGGACTAACCAGAGACCATTATGGCTATTAATCCTGATCCATTTTATCTGGTCCGCCAAGGTTACAACGGTTTTCCGAATTAAGATATTAAGATAGTCAGCTTCGATTTTTAATACTCTATCCACAGTCGAAATCATAAATAAAGCTTTATGAATTATTTTATATGCTTATGATAAGCTTAACTACAACTGTAATGTTATGGGCTAGCGGTGCTGTGTGCGGAACTTGTGGTATTACATCTACAACAGCTATGCACGGTTTGCCTTTCCTCTCGTTTCTCGTGCTGATCACCTACGTGTACGACGCCCTTTTAAGGAGGATGTCGCCAATTGAAGATTTGCCTCCGCAGACGGTACGAGTCTTACCTACTACCGGAAGATTGTGCCTCAGCATTTGCACCTACGATTGCCCTCGGTATTCAGTTCTAGTGGATTGGTTTCCGATGCCCCTTACCTACGATGAGCTGCAGCTCGTGTCCCTCACATTCCCTGGAGAGTTAGGCAAGTTTACCCAAACTACGGATTTTGATCGCCTCTCACATTTCTACACAAGAGATCATCTAGGGTCTGTTAGAGAATTAATCAGTAGTACAGGAGCGATTACCTCCCGGCTTATATGGCAGGACTACCGTCGTGTCAGGAACAACGCTCCCAACGCCCCAATATGCAGGCTATTATAATCACATGTCGAGTGGACTTTATTTAACTTTGAATCGAATTTACGACTCGAATACTGGACGATGGCTCTCCAGAGACCCTATCGAGGAAGCGGGAGGAATTAACCCCTATCGGTACTGTGGCAATAATCCAATTTGCTGTATTGATCCAAGTGGGCTTATCAATGTCTATTTCTATGGGGCAGGACCAACTGGACCTGGATATTCAAACGACGAACTCACTCAAATGGCCAAGGTGACCGGAGGAACATTTTATGATCGAAATCAGTTGTTTGGCCAGGCAAAGGCTATAAAGGATATTAAGGCTGCTAGAGCCGCAAATCCGGAAGTGTCCCGTAAATATTATTGGATATAGTCGAGGTGGAATTTCAGCTCTAGAGTTAGCACGGAAACTTAATAAGTTGGGAATACCTGTAAATAATCTCATCTTTATCGATCCTGTAAATGGTAAATCTATTGCTAAAGAAGCATCGTCAGAGATTATTCCGCCAAATGTGCAGAATACATATGACTTTCATCAATCTAATGGCGGAGCATTCCCAGTGGATGTAATCGGAGCTACTGCTTCCCCTTCGTCTCCAGGTCAGAATGTACAGAATATACCTGAACCTTTTTCACATCACGAATCGATGCCATCTGACGTTTATTCAAGTGTAGTAAAAATACTAACCGCACCATGAAAGTAATTCTTGTATTATTAATGCTGACAATATTCTTGTCTCCTGTCTTTGCCTCGGATGAGGTTCTACAAACGTTCCTAGACGATCTTCATCGCGCACAACCGGATAAAAGATTATCAGTAATTTCTCAATTCGCTTCTGTCTGTAAGCCCACTATTCTATATGCCATGATCAAGGATCTACGGAGTCAACGTGATGACTCTAGGTTTTGTGTGTATTCTATGGTAGTACTGCAGCTAAATCGTGGCGAATGTACGACCATACTCAAAGGTATTGAGTCGTCAGACAAATGGAACGCTGATGACAAAAAATGGGCGGAGGAATTTTTAACGGATATGTCCAATCCTCCATCACAATAGCACCTACACAGACGGGTTTATAACCTTCAGCTTCGGGTCACGGGAAGTGACCGCCTCGAAAGTACCCTGAAAAACCAGAGCAGATCAGCGGCACCCCTTCCTGCTATCCAGGGGTATAAAAGTTGGACCGGGTAAGGAGTTGATATTACTACCAACTCCTCCCCTTGGAACCGGACTTGAAAGTTTCCCTTCATCCGGCTCGAGCCGTGAGAAGTCCTGCTGTAGAAGGCAGAACCGAGTCATGTTACGGGAGGCTGTTTCGGGTTCATTCGAATGCCAAACTTCTTAAAGAGGGGGCGCTCTTCAAAATACGAATACCAGGCCGGGTCGAAAGGATTGGCATCGATTCGAAGTCGGCGGAAACGGACGATGCGTACCTGACTCAAGCAGAGTAGCTTGGCCCAGATGCTTTGCCCCTTATCGGTCCGTTTTCCGGTATCCGCAGCAAACACCTTCTTGCCATTAAAGTATCGCCAGTACTTATGGACGATCCAGGGAAATGGCTTGTGCTGGTGGCGGCGTTTAGCCCAGAACCAGAGACAGTTTTGCACGGCGATTTCCATCCAGCAAAAGCGGCGTTTGGACACCGCATGCCGATGGTAATTGGACCAGCCGCGCAGGATGGGATTGAGTTGTTTGATCACGGCCACTTGGTCGAGGGCACCCGAACGGTCGATGGCCTGCCGAACTTTATCCAAGCACGCGAGGGTGTTTTTCTTGGAGGGTTGGATCAGCAGGGTACCGTTGTACTTGCGTACGTTTTGGCCGAGGAAATCAAACCCTTTGTCGATATGCGTGATTTTGGTCTTTTCGGGTGAAAGGACCAGCCCTCGGTCGCACAAAAACTGCTCGACCAAGGGACGCACTTCATTTTCAAGCAAGGTTTTATCCGCTGCGGTGATAATGAAGTCATCGGCGTACCGTACCAAGTGGACTTTGGGGTTATGGCGGAGGCTCTTCTTAATTACGATGGGAAATCGTTCTTTCAGAAGGCTTTCCAACCCATCCAAGGTCATGTTGGCCAGGGTTGGGGAAATGATCCCGCCCTGAGGAGTTCCCGCGACTGTGGGGAACAGGGTTCGATTTTCGACAAAACCGGCCTTTAACCACTTACTCAGGATGCCCCGGTTCATGGGAATGTTCCGCAGCATCCAATCGTGACTGATATGATCAAAACATCCTTTAATATCACCCTCCAAAATCCACTGGGGCGAGTACTCCTTGGACAAGATGCCGTGGCATTGCTCCAAGGCATCGTGGGTGGACCGTTCGGGGCGAAATCCATAGGAGTTTCGATCCGCCAGGGTCTCCGCAATCGGGATCAGGCCGAGCAGGTGAAGTGCCTGCATCGCTCGATCCTTCATGGTGGGGATGCCCAGCGGGCGAAGCTTACCGTTGGATTTGGGGATGTAAATGCGCCGTAACGGCTGGGGCCGATAGCCCCGACCGCCCAGCGACTCAATCGCCACTGCTTTGCTGGCCAGAGTCTTCCAGAGAACCCGGTCGACTCCCGCCGTGCGTTTGCCTTTATTTTCCGTAACTCGTTTCACGGCCAAGGCTCGACCGGAAAACGAATGGGTCAAGAGTCGCTGCAAGGCTTGCACCTTGCCCCAACGCTTTTCCCGTATGCTCTTGACGATACGCGCTTGCAGCCTGCGCACAAATTGCTCACACTTTTTCCAGTTGATCTGGTTCCAGTTGAGCGCTTTATCGGAGGGCGCACACATGGGGTTAACCATGTTCATTTGACATTCCCTCCTAAGCAGGTTCTACGAACTCTCTCGTCATTCACGACCAGTTGGAAGTGGGCACACTTTCGTGTTGAAGATCGTCTTCTATCCGTTCCATTACAGAACAGCATTTGCTTTTTCCAACCTCTCATACCCGCTATCTCATCAGTGCTCCTTACGGAGACGCCTGCCCAGTGAAGGCAAGATATCGGGCTTATCCTGTTTCGATACAAGTACACGATTGGTTTAGTCTCTGATAGTATGCCGGCGGTTCTGTGATCCGTGTGCTTCCCGTCTAACAGAAGACAACTCACCGCTTTACCATTTTGGTCAGAGCCTACCAGCGTTTTGGGCTCTTTCGTATTAACGACACTTTTACTCAGTTCACTTACATTAGACTTGCCAATCAGCCTGTCCCTATGCCCAATTAACGCTATCAGGCTCAGGGCACACTTCACAGTGAGCCCCGCCTCATGATGAGGATGGGATGATGTCACGGCAGCTTTTGACCCGGGAGTTACCCCCCGCGCCAATGCCGCTAGGCTACTGCGGACGGAACCGCAGGTTCTTCTTATGGTGTCACCTGACTTCATATAGAACACTACTTGTATCAACATCAGTTCGCAAACCGGGTAAGGAGTTGATATTACTACCAACTCCTCCCCTTGGAACCGGACTTGAAAGTTTCCCTTCATCCGGCTCGAGCCGTGAGAAGTCCTGCTGTAGAAGGCAGAACCGAGTCATGTTACGGGAGGCTGTTTCGGGTTCATTCGAATGCCAAACTTCTTAAAGAGGGGGCGCTCTTCAAAATACGAATACCAGGCCGGGTCGAAAGGATTGGCATCGATTCGAAGTCGGCGGAAACGGACGATGCGTACCTGACTCAAGCAGAGTAGCTTGGCCCAGATGCTTTGCCCCTTATCGGTCCGTTTTCCGGTATCCGCAGCAAACACCTTCTTGCCATTAAAGTATCGCCAGTACTTATGGACGATCCAGGGAAATGGCTTGTGCTGGTGGCGGCGTTTAGCCCAGAACCAGAGACAGTTTTGCACGGCGATTTCCATCCAGCAAAAGCGGCGTTTGGACACCGCATGCCGATGGTAATTGGACCAGCCGCGCAGGATGGGATTGAGTTGTTTGATCACGGCCACTTGGTCGAGGGCACCCGAACGGTCGATGGCCTGCCGAACTTTATCCAAGCACGCGAGGGTGTTTTTCTTGGAGGGTTGGATCAGCAGGGTACCGTTGTACTTGCGTACGTTTTGGCCGAGGAAATCAAACCCTTTGTCGATATGCGTGATTTTGGTCTTTTCGGGTGAAAGGACCAGCCCTCGGTCGCACAAAAACTGCTCGACCAAGGGACGCACTTCATTTTCAAGCAAGGTTTTATCCGCTGCGGTGATAATGAAGTCATCGGCGTACCGTACCAAGTGGACTTTGGGGTTATGGCGGAGGCTCTTCTTAATTACGATGGGAAATCGTTCTTTCAGAAGGCTTTCCAACCCATCCAAGGTCATGTTGGCCAGGGTTGGGGAAATGATCCCGCCCTGAGGAGTTCCCGCGACTGTGGGGAACAGGGTTCGATTTTCGACAAAACCGGCCTTTAACCACTTACTCAGGATGCCCCGGTTCATGGGAATGTTCCGCAGCATCCAATCGTGACTGATATGATCAAAACATCCTTTAATATCACCCTCCAAAATCCACTGGGGCGAGTACTCCTTGGACAAGATGCCGTGGCATTGCTCCAAGGCATCGTGGGTGGACCGTTCGGGGCGAAATCCATAGGAGTTTCGATCCGCCAGGGTCTCCGCAATCGGGATCAGGCCGAGCAGGTGAAGTGCCTGCATCGCTCGATCCTTCATGGTGGGGATGCCCAGCGGGCGAAGCTTACCGTTGGATTTGGGGATGTAAATGCGCCGTAACGGCTGGGGCCGATAGCCCCGACCGCCCAGCGACTCAATCGCCACTGCTTTGCTGGCCAGAGTCTTCCAGAGAACCCGGTCGACTCCCGCCGTGCGTTTGCCTTTATTTTCCGTAACTCGTTTCACGGCCAAGGCTCGACCGGAAAACGAATGGGTCAAGAGTCGCTGCAAGGCTTGCACCTTGCCCCAACGCTTTTCCCGTATGCTCTTGACGATACGCGCTTGCAGCCTGCGCACAAATTGCTCACACTTTTTCCAGTTGATCTGGTTCCAGTTGAGCGCTTTATCGGAGGGCGCACACATGGGGTTAACCATGTTCATTTGACATTCCCTCCTAAGCAGGTTCTACGAACTCTCTCGTCATTCACGACCAGTTGGAAGTGGGCACACTTTCGTGTTGAAGATCGTCTTCTATCCGTTCCATTACAGAACAGCATTTGCTTTTTCCAACCTCTCATACCCGCTATCTCATCAGTGCTCCTTACGGAGACGCCTGCCCAGTGAAGGCAAGATATCGGGCTTATCCTGTTTCGATACAAGTACACGATTGGTTTAGTCTCTGATAGTATGCCGGCGGTTCTGTGATCCGTGTGCTTCCCGTCTAACAGAAGACAACTCACCGCTTTACCATTTTGGTCAGAGCCTACCAGCGTTTTGGGCTCTTTCGTATTAACGACACTTTTACTCAGTTCACTTACATTAGACTTGCCAATCAGCCTGTCCCTATGCCCAATTAACGCTATCAGGCTCAGGGCACACTTCACAGTGAGCCCCGCCTCATGATGAGGATGGGATGATGTCACGGCAGCTTTTGACCCGGGAGTTACCCCCCGCGCCAATGCCGCTAGGCTACTGCGGACGGAACCGCAGGTTCTTCTTATGGTGTCACCTGACTTCATATAGAACACTACTTGTATCAACATCAGTTCGCAAAAGACGCAATACGTTTATGCGTTTGCGTAAGACTGATTGCGTGGGTGCGAAAGGGATGCCGAAAGGCTTCGCATGAAGAGAAACGGCACCCATTTGAAGCCTGAAAAGGCGCCAGGCTGCCGAAAGGATGCCAAAATGCGTCAAGAAGTAGCTGAATCTCTTCAAGAGTCGTCTTTATGGCGTCAAAAGGCTTCGCAGCTAACTGGGAGCACAAGTTGAAGGCAGCTAAGAAAAATTGAACCTGGAACGATGGAGACGCGCCTCGTTGTGAGGGTTCGACGTGTGGGAATAAGCTGAGAGCAGCAGCAGACAGAAAAGGCAATAAAGATTAGGTTCGGACCGGGCAGAGCCC
>CAVURW010000042.1:0-34259 GCA_963743595.1 uncultured Verrucomicrobiae bacterium | reverse complement strand
ATTTCTTCGCCTTCCCCTCGCTCTCGTCCGACTTCGGCGGCGCATCGGCGCCCCCGAGCATGACCAGGCCGAGGGCGACCATCCCGGTTGCCGTACTCGTGGGGCGGCGACGAGCACGGCGGTCTGAACCTTGCGAACGCGAGCGCTCCCGTGAGACTCGGGGACCGGCTGGAGTTCTTTGCGACGCACTGCGATCCCACGGTGAATCTGTACGACTGTCTTAATGCGCTCGCGGAGATCATGTCGAAGCGGTGTGGCGCATCGCGCGGGCGGGGCAGAAGCCAGCAGGGCGGGCCGGCAACTACGCGATCACGCGGCGATGATGTACTCGGCGATCGTCTTAGGTTCTGGGGTGAACGCCATTTTGATGGCGCGACCCACCGGCGCAGCAGAGCCGCACGGATAACAGCAACGGAAACCGAACAGCCCCACGAAGAAAGCAACAATCTTGCTAACATTATTCTTGACCTGCGTTACGTAACGCGTTACGGTTCGGGATGATCCGAACGATACGCCATAAGGGGCTGAAACGCCTTCACGAAGACGACGACCCGCGCGGCGTCATCGCCGAACACGCTGACAAGCTCCGCGATATTCTCGCGAGGCTCGACGCTGTTCCGACCGTGGCCGATATGGACGTGCCGGGTTTAAGGCTGCATCCGCTCAAAGGCGAGAGAAAGGTTTTTGGGCGGTAACGGTTCGCGCAAACTGGCGGGTGATTTTCCGCTTTGCCGACCATGACGCCTTCGACGTTGATTATGTGGACTACCACTGAAAAGGAGACTGAACCATGCCGATGAAGAACCCACCCCACCCCGGAGGCTTTGTACTGCGTCAGTGCATTGAGCCTTTGGGCTTGAGCATCACGGACGCCGCCGCCGCGCTTGGCGTCACGCGCACCACGCTATCCGAACTGGTGAACGAAAAGCGCGGCATATCTCCGGAAATGGCCGTGCGACTGTCCAAGGTTTTCGGCGGCAGCGCCGAAAGCTGGCTTGTGCAACAGGCGCAGTATGACCTTGCGCAAGTTCGCGCCGACCGGATCAAGCTGAAACGGCTTGAGTTGGCCTAAGCCGTCTCACAAAGGTTAGGTTTCGGGACAAACGCGGGATGCCCTGAAATCAAGGCCTTCAGCGTCCCAAAAGTCAATCCCAAAATCGCGACCAAATGGCGGTCGTCGCAGCGCTCGGGTTGATGACGGCGTTGTCCCGAAGTTCTGTCCCAACGCCAGGCATCATTTTCGCTTCCCGCTCGGACTCTTCCGCTTCAGCGAATCCACTTGGCTGGTTTATCAAACTCGGCCAGGGGCTTCGGTAGAGTAGAGCACAGGCGCGTTGCCTTGCGGCACGTTTCCTGCACCCCCTCATCGAACCGGACGTGCGGATTTCCCGCATCCGGCTCTCCGACAACATTCTTCCGGCAGCGTGCGCCGCAAGGCCTCCAGGTGGCTGACCTTGCCTACCATACGATACAGTCGACACCGCTGATGGAGGAATCGGTAGTGCCAGCGGCCTTTGGCGGACCGCCACGAGCATTGATGCTTCCGGCGGAGCCATAGCTGCAGTTCGCTCCGCACAACCCAATCGACTTCGTGGAACACCCGGTTGCTGTTGCCCACCCGGAAATAGGTACACCACCCATTCAGGACCGGATTGCAGCTTCCGGATCACCACGTCGAGCCGTTCGGAACTGCGGAACGAACGTACGGTCTCACGGACCCGTCCGCGGATATGTTCCGCTGCGCCTTTTGACAAGGCCAGAGGTACAACCGCCGTCGTTGCCGAAACTCGAAACCCAGAAACTCGAACCCGTCTGCCGCCGTGGTCAGGCGGCTCTTCTCCTGGTTCACCACCAATCGAAGCGCGCCAAACTGGGCTTGAAGTCGGTTCCACGCTTGCCTGAGCCTCGTCCGCCGTACCTGGCCAGCAAGCACCATGTCGTCGGCGTACCGTACCAGCCGCACTCCGCCCAGTGCGTTTCCCTCGCCGTCGCACCATTGTCGATCCACCTCGTGCAACATGATGTTGGAAAGCACGGGGGAAATCACCCCGCCTTGCGGAGAACCACGGTCGGGATGCGTCACCTTCCCTTCCTCCAAGACTCCCGCTTTCAGCCAAGCTCGGATCAGCCGCAGCACCTTCACGTCCCCAACCCGCCGACCCACGAGCTTCAAAAGCAGGTCGTGATCGATCGTGTCGAAGTACGATTTCAAGTCCACGTCCACCACCTGCGTGTAACCCGCATGGATTTTCTCAACGATGATGCTCAGCGCCATCCGCGGAGTCTTCTCCGGGCGGAAGCCGAAGGAGCAGGGCAGGAAGTCGGCCTCGAACAACGGTTCGATCACCATCTTCGCTGCCATCTGCACCACTCGGTCCTTCACCGTGGGGATGCCCAACGGCCGAGTTCTGCCCGGCTGTCCGGGCTTCGGAATGTGAACCCGCCGGACCACGATGACCCGGTAGCTGCCGTCGCGAAGTTCCTGTTCGATTTCGCGCAGGAACCGCTCTTCGCCATACTCCCGTATCTCGTCGATAGCCACAGCAATACGTACCTTGTTGTTGCATCTCTACACTTCGTTTCAGACTACGTATTGTCTACGCGGGGGAGAACGCTAGGGCCAATAGGCTATAGGCTGGAGTGGTGCGGGCCCCTGAGTCTCCGTAAAAAAATAGTTTAACATATATTATAAGAAATGGCAGCTACATTTTAAGTAAGATGCAATGATTAAGCCATAAATTGTGCCGAACGCGTTTACCCAAATCTGTCAACCTTAACTTGCATACTTGTGAACATTATTTTTAGACTTTTTTTAACTCAAAAGGTCCCATGTAAACGAGGTTTAAATGCCCCCATTGGGAACCTTCAGCACAGCAGCGTTTTTATTTTACTTGTGTTTTATTGAATTTGCTATACTGTACCGTATAAGCTGTGTTGAAAATAAATAATAATAATAAGAGCAGAACGTGATCCATACACTCATAGCGCCATAAAAAACTTCGCTCCGGCAGCCTTGTAGAGCTTCATCAATTTATCGGCCTGTGCTGCATCGAATTTGCTCGGGTTGAATTGCTTCAGCAGGTCTTTATATCCAAATACTGTGGGGTCTCCATAGTGAGCCGTGTGCCAGACGTTGACCCGGTTTCCAGGGACGTACATATCCCGTGCATACCATCCCGCACCACCAGGTATTTGAGTGGAACCCTGCGGTCCCCAGTGAGCCCAAATTCCAAACTTCGCGTCTTGAAACCACTCCGGCACCACGTACTGCTTCAGGGATTCTACATTCGGTTCAAAAACGATTGGTCCGGACTGGGATTGCGCTGGCTCTTGAGCTCGACAAATAAACGGGTTAGCCAGTAGAACCAGCAGAAATCCTATCTTAATAGTGATCGATTTTTTGGGCATTCAGGCGGACGTTACCGCTATATTACCAACGAAGCAACTGAATGAATGTGTTCATCGGGTACAAGGCGATCAAGGATCTTCGATCCATCCTGACCCCGATCCAGATACTACGATGAAAAGGTTTCTGGCATGTGAGCTTCACTATTTGGCAAGTGGATTATCGGTTCGGAAAGGCATGGCGGGGAGGCCAGCTTTATTAAAGAAGTTGGGCTCTGCGGCTTCATCCCAGGCGAAGCGAACGACTTGGGGATTCGGAACCTGCGGGCTCGTGACGACGACGGTCTCATCGACAATTTCGGCCTTGGCCGGATAAAATTTGCCGTCCTGTCCAGCTACCACGAATGAATTTAACGGCTGGCCATCTTTCGAGACGAGGCCCCTGCCGCCCACATAGTCGAAATGAAGGATGGCTTTCGAGCCCTGGATCTCCATGCTGTGAAAGATGGGGCCGGAAACCTTGATATCCTGACGGCCATAATCGTTTGCCAGGGCCCATGCTGCCAGGCGTTCACCGACGGGGACTTTATTAACGGGATGGATATTGCCTAGGTCATCGGCGAGGTCGGTGGTGACGATCATGCCGGTATGCGGAAGCTTAAGTGCCGCAGCTTGGGCTTCGCGCAACAGGGGGAGTTGTTCGGCGTCTTTCACCTGCTTTCGCGTGGTGCTATAATTGAGCGGAGGCAACTGGACGTAATAGAAAGCGAGATCCTGGTGCCATGCCAGACGCCAGCCATTAATAAGGGCGATCATTTTCGGGGCATAGGCGGAGCCGTCGTTGACATAGATGTTGGATTCGCCCTGATACCAGATGACGCCGCGCATGGCGTAGGTGGCCATCGGCGCAATCATGCCGTTATATAATTCCGCAGCCATTTCCCGGCGGGGAGGCTTGGCGGGGTCGGTTACAACCGGCGGTTTCTCGAAGTCGGTGACCAGAGAGGGATCGGCGGCAACAGAGGAGGGAGCAAGCCATGCCTCGATGCGCGTACCTCCGACTGAGGAATTAATCAGGCCTATTGGGACATGGAGTTCCTGGAAAAGTTTGCGGCCAAAGAAATAACCGACGGCGGAAAACTTCATCTGATCGAGTACCGTACCGTTGCACGCGACCCAGCCGCCATGTGGGTAGGCATTGGGACGAACGGTTTCATCGAAATCCTCCGCCGGTGACTGCCTTTTAGCAGCCTGCGGCTGAAGGATGCGAATAAGAGGATAGTTGGCATTGGCGAGTTCCTGCTCGTAATTGGGCGTGGGATTCATGCCCCGCCACGTACCCACCGGCTTGCCCATGTTCGACTGGCCGGAGCAAAGCCAGACTTCGCCGACGAGGATATCCTCGAATTTAACGGTGTTGCTGCCAGTAATCGTCATTTCGGCAGGGGTGGAAGAGGCCTTGAGGGGATCCAGAGTGACGCGCCAGCGACCATCGGGCGTAGCAGTGGCGGATTTGGTTTGACCTGCAAAACTGACGGAAACTTGCTCGTTGGGAGCTGCCGTCCCCCACACAGGTACGGGCATTTGCCGCTGGAGGACCATATGATCCGTGAAAATATGCGGAAGCATGACAGAGGCCTTACTCGCGCAGGGCCAGCCGACAAGAAGGGCAGCCAGAAATAAAGTAATATTACGTTTCATTGTAAGTTGTATCTGGATCCATGCCGCTCGATACGATGCTCCATGCGGCCCAGTCGCTCTCGGTAAAACCGGTGGCCTATTGTCTGGATCAGTTGGCGAGGGAGCGTGGCTCGGCCCACGGTGGATAATGGAACCGAGTTGCCTAGTAAAGCACCGCCGAATGCGCATTTTTGATGCTTGATGATTACCCATTTTCGGTTTGAACCAGGATCATAAAGAATGATCCTTTTGCGACAATCCTTCAATCCGACTTGCTTCCTCTCAATCGGAACTTAGGATTCCGTCCAGGCGAAAAGAGGCTCTAAATTCTTGGATGGGGCCCGGTGCGGAAAAACCTGACAATGCTGCGTTTAACTTTTCAACTGGGTATTGTCTTGGTGTGTGTTTTTTTCAGCCTGTTTGACTGCTCTTGCGCGCGGGGGAATAACGAAATTTTCCCGGCCGATCTGCACAAATGTGCTCTTCCGAAAGACTTTGGGCACGACTGACTATTGGATCTGTTATGGTACAGCAGGTGACTCGGGAGAAGTGACGCTGAATCTGAAAACGGCCAGTCCCGGTCCCGTCCACTTGGAATTCACCTAACCAGAAGGTACGTGCCAGAATGCTGGCTCAAGGACGGCGCCAATGATCTTGTCATCTTCGATCTCACTGGAGCCAAACCCGATCAGGCGCACCTCAGCCGATTTGAATCTTTCGGACTTGCTCGCCCTCAATAAATAGCCTTTTTAAACCGCGATCAGTTCCGTCCAGTCTGCCTTGCCGGTCGATCGGTTCCGCTCGCGTAACCTCAAAATGGAGGGCGATGATCTGAAGAAATGTTCTCACGGCGGTGGACAGTCAAGGCTCATGGGGCACCCTTGAGCAAGGTTTCGATGTCATCGATTTCCGCCAAGCCGATGGTGTCGTCGGAAGCACCGTAATAAAAACGCCAGAGGCCTTTGAAGTTTGCCACGCCTTCTGTGAACGTAACATTTTTACGGGCCTTGGTTTCATAGTCGAATTGGGGCTCGATGAAGGGAGCTTCGCAGCGTTTCAGCAGTTTTGAAGGGTCGTCTTTGGAAAATAAAGCCCACCCGGTTTTGTGAACACGGGCATCATTCCATCCATTGTAAATCAACAAGATCCCTTCCGGGAGCATGATGGGAGTCGCGCCCGGTTCCACGCCGACGCTGTCAAAATGATCCGGGCGTGCCGTCATGATGGAATGATCCAACGGCTGGGTCCAGTGCAAGAGATCGTCGGAGACAGCCATTCCGAGTGAGGTGTGCCAGGGTGCTTGCTGACCGATAAAATACATGAAGTATTTGCCACCTATTTTTTCGGGAACAATGACGGCGGCTTTGACCATTCCCTTATCCCAGCCGTCGGATGGCGCGGTTAGCACAACCCCTTTCTTATCCCAATGAATGAGATCTGTGGAGGTGGCCAGGCATTGTGTTAATGCATTACCCCCGGCGACATTCCCAACGTACGTCATGTAGTAGGTTCCGCCGAACTGGACCACGCGTGGGTCTTCACATCCTTTCTGATCAAAAGGGCTGTCGCTCACCATCACGGGGTTGGAAGCGTGTGGAATGAAGGTCCGTCCGTCATCGCTGAAGGCCAGTTGAATGCGAGATCCCTTGTTTCCCCTGGCATACACCCGGGAAAGCATCGCCAGGCGGTTTCCCACTTGGATGACCGATGGATTGAAAATATTCCTTTCCCCGAGATCTTTGTTGGAGGAGATCAAGGGTTGAGAATACCGGACAACTCCATTCGGCTCCTTCACCTGGAACTTGGTTATATCCTGAGCGTTTGTGATCGAGCAAAGGACCAAGAGACAAAGGACCAAAAAAAATGTTGTTTTGATTCCCATGTTAATTTCCAAAAAACTTTGAAAGTTAAAAGTTGCAATTGGGAGACCTTACGAAAAAAGGCCGACTGGAAAAGGGGATTATGCAGCCAAATTGCGACACGCTTTCCGGGCAAGCGTCGTGCGAGAACCCATTGGCCTCACCAAAGGCATTCAAGATTGGAGACTCTCTTTTTACGGGGCCCGTTTGAGGTCCTCCCATCTTACAACCCACGACCCATCAGCCGGAAAGCCTGGTGCCGACCCATTAGGAGCGCCATCCCAACCAGCCGCCATCATGGCGACGGCATAGAGAAGACCTCCATTTCCTGGCAAGTATGTGCCATTATTGATGCCCCGCCAGTCGTATCGGTTCGATGGCGAGCTGTTCAGTAACATATCGACAGCTAGTTGGGGCTCACCCGTCCGTGCCGCTGCCATGGCGGTCCACGGGAAATCCCATCCCCAAGTCTTGTTCCACTCCCACACTTGGCAAACCTTAAGCACGGTCTGGCGAGCGGTTTGAGGATCGACGCCTTCTGTTGGCGGAAGCATTCCCAACATGCCCACAGGGTCCGGATGGCTGCGATTGCGCTTGGTGTAGGTGTCGTGCCATTCGGGCGAAATCGTGTAGACTCCGTGCTCAACCGGCAGTGCTGCCAAGTGCAGGCGGACTTCGTCCCAATGCGAATCCGGAGCGAGGCCAAGCCTCTGGCGCCAATTTTGTGCTATACCCAGCGCCCAGCGCCAGTAGGCCAAATCGAACGAAACGTTGCGGGTGAGCGGCCCCTGTTCAGAAGGCGTTAGATCTGGAAAAAGCGAGTAGGTCTTGGTGGCAGGATCCAGCGTCGCATAATCAGCCATGTTTTCGGCCGTTTCTTGCACAACAGATTGCCACCGCAAAAGAGTTTCGCGGGTTGGATGTAGTCGATAATCGAGCTCCGCAAAAAAAATCGGGTGCGGCTGTTTCCAGAGCAGCGCAATATTTCCCGACCATGGCAGACTAATGCCGTCCGGGCTAGCGCCTTTGGGCCATTCCGCCCCTTTCATTCCGAGTTGCTGGGCTCGTTTTTCGGCTGATGGGAGGAACCGGTCATAGACCGTTAGGGCCGTTTCGGCCATAGACCAGCGATCCCAAAGCGCGTAATGCGCCAGATGCCACCAGATCATTTCCATGTGAAACCGGTTCACCCACGCGAGACCCATTAGGCTGCCTTCCGCAGGCGGGTAACTGCCGGAGGACTGTGCGGCCATATGGTATTGCGAGAGCACAATTCGCCGCTCCAGTTCGAACCAGCGCGGGTCTTTGCTGCCCGAGAGATCGATGGCTCCTCCCGATTTCCAATAGGCGGCCCAATGTTCGGCCGAGTCCCTTTCCACATTACCAAAAGAGGGAAGCGCGACATTTATCGGGTTGGAAGAATAAGCGCACACGACCTCAAGGGTGTCTTTACCGCCCGCATCCATAGCCATGCGAAGGGGCGACTGCACCGGGTCGGGTCGGGAGCGCAAGTCGGCTCCGTCGGAACAGGCAATCTTCACCTCGTAGCTCGCTGCATCAATTTGACGGCGCACCTCGGCGGAATGGCCGCTGGTGAACGTGATAGCCGTCATGTGTTCATCATTCTTTGCAAAATCTCCAATCCAATCTCCGTTCTTCAATGTTGGGTATGGAAAATCAAGAGTAACCTCAAGTTTGCCGCTGGTGAGCAGAGGCGATTCGATATGTACGGCGACCGCGTCGAGCGATGAATCGACGCAAGTTTTGACGCTTACCGGCGCACCGGCGAGTGTGAAGTGGGAAGATAGCTCGCCGGACCACAAGTCCAGGGTGGCCGATAGGTCCGTGACCTCTTGCCGAGTAATATCGCGACCATCCGTCCAATGGAGGAGAAGGCGTCCGAGGTTGATTCCGTGAGGATTTGCCCTCATCCAGTCGTAGAGAACCTTTTTGTCCTTAGGAAAATCGTCAGGCCCGGTTGGGCGCCCTTTCTGGAAAGTGCCCGTGTCGGGTATTTGGTCAGCGGTGATTCCAGGCGGGAGCGGAAAGGAATGCCACGCCCAATGAGCCATAGTGTTGCCACCAAAGGTTTGCAAACCCGTACCGTCAGCGTTAAAGCAGAATTCGCCATTGCCCAAGGGCATTGTTCCCTTGAGGTCGTTCCAAGTGACATTGTGCCGTGAAACAAGGGCGTGGCGGTCGATGGGTGGCACCGGGGAATCGCCCCAAGAGGAGAGCAACCCCAGCATCATAACAGCTAACCAAGCGAATGTACTTTTGCAGACTGTCATTGGTTCCAATCTCCTAATTTTTGGTCGTGAAACTCCACAAAACCGTCCCGTGCAGATTTAGTCACGGCACCGTTGCTGGCAGAGCAATACCCGGTGTGATGAATTCTTGCACACTCCTCACCGCCAGTTGGCCCTGGAAATCCGCGGTGGAATGGTCCTGCCCGCAATCCACATTAATCGTCACCGGCGTTCCGGGCTCGAGATGCACAAAGTTATCCGAGTACCGCGCGTCTGGATCCTTCGGCAGATTGATCCAGGTCCAGAGTGCCGGTTGAGCGCTCTGGAGCGTAACGGTGAATTGCTTTCCTGCACCCGCCACTTTCGTCTGAATCGAAGGCGTCGGTAGATTGAGCTGCCCCGGCAGGGCAAAGAACGAAATATTGCTCTCAGCGGATCCGCCCTCGGGAGTCAGTGTCATCCACAACAACAAATTCGCAAGCCCTGCGGCCTTTTCCACATCAGTTAGAACTACCGACTCGGCGATCAGGGTGCCGCTGGCGGGAAGTACGATGGCCGTCTCGTTATTGTCGCAACACCTTCCCGTCCGTCGTTGCCAGGCGCCAGGTCAGCGCCGCCTTCCCGCCGGTGCGCCGGTCATTAATTACGTGAAGATCCACCTTCCCCAGCGCCGGATCCACCTCCCCGGAAACCAACACCGACGCGAACATGTGCCTGGAGTGATACTGCAAAGCCTTCCACCGATGATAGTAATCTGTCATTGACCAGGTTTGCCCCGGCCAGGAATCGTTGTATTGCCAGACCAGCGCCGCAGTGGAATGCGGCCAGTCACGGCGCCAATGCTCAACGCCGAAGCGGATTCCAAACGCCTGCACAATCTGGCTTAGCCAGAAGACGTCGTCGATGTTGGCCGGAATCTTCCCGAAGTAATAGAGCATCAAGTTCCCGATCCTAGTTTGCCCGCTGCATTCATGAAATTGGAGGATCGGCGAGTTGACTCCGGCGGCCAGGTCGGCGTCCGTGGCAAAACTCCGCGTTGAAGCGGGCTCAAGATAGGATTGGAATCCGAATTCGGAGACGAATCCATGGTCTTCGGCATAAGCGGAGAAGGGCTTGTTTCCGTGCCACACTCCCCAGTCGTGCTTGTCGTGCGCGCCGTTGCCGCCGCTGGATACCTGGTAGTACTCCCCAGGCACCAGCTGGCGCACCTTTCCGCCGATCAAGTCGTCAAAGAGCTCTTTGTAGCCAAAGAAGCGGGACACCTCATTATTCCCGCTCCAGATCGCGATCGACGGATGATGCCGAATACGCAGTACCTGATCCTCCACTTCCGCCGTCACATTGGCCATGAACCCCTGGTCGAAACTTGGATACGCCGTATTAGCGAACTTGAACTCGAACAGCAACGCAATCCCCAACTCGTCACAGGCGTCGAAGAGCGCAGTCATCCTCGTAAAATCCGCCGCCCCAGAGCCGCATGAAGTTGAAATTGCACGCCGCCCCGTCCTGCATGTAGCGGCGCAGCACTTCGGGCGTGATTCGCGCCAGCAGATTGTCCGGGGGAATCCAATCCGCTCCCTTGGCGAAAAACGGCTGCCCGTTCACTTTCATGGTAAAGGGCAGTTCCTTCGAGCCCAACACCGCTTCGAATTGACGCAGCCCGATGCGTTTTCTCATCGTATCGAGCACGGTTCCCCCGGCATCCAGAAGCTGGACTTCGATGGTGTAAAGGTATCTGCTCGCCCAGCCCGTTCGGCCACCAGAGCTTTGGTTGCGGGACCGTCAGCGAGAGCGCGGATGTCGAACCCGCAACCTGCTCCCTAACCGGCGCACCTTCCTCCAGCAGGCGCGCGCTCACCTGGCAGCCTGAGGCAGGCTGACTCGCAAGATCCGCCTCGAGGTCCAACCGCACGGAACCATCGGGATCGTGATGCTGCACGACAGTCAAATTTGCCAGACGCGAGTCATAGGCGCGCAGTTCGATTCCCTTCCAAATGCCCATCGTCAGGATCGGCTTGCACCAATCCCAGCCCCACTGATAGGACGCCTTGCGAATCCAGCCCCGCTCGTACCCGGAATGGGATGGTTGTCTGACTCCGAGATCAAACTGCGGGTGCAGCTTCACATAAGCCTCATTCCAGCTTTTAATCTCAGCATCATCGGGCAACGGTTGAAATTGGATTTGGAGATCGTTCGTGCCCGGTTTGAGGATTTTGCGGACATCGTAGATCCAGATTCGGAACATGTTGTTTGTTGAACCAAGCTTCGTCCCGTTCAGCACCACCGTGGCCAGGGTATCGAGGCCGTGGCAGACCAATTCCACATTTTTCATCGCCAGTTGCTCCGGCGTAACCTCGAAGGTCCTGTGATAGACCCAACCCGTTTGCGCGGCCCATTGGACTTGGGTATTATTATCCCGGTAATAGGGATCGGGTATTTTCCCCACCCGCAACAAATCACTGTAATGATCACCCGGAACCTGTGCTGGCAGTTTTTCGCTTTCACCGGCCTGTTGTAAGGTCCATGCAGTCCCGCCTAGGTCGATCGTCACGACCTGAGTGAGAAGAGGCACCCCGGTCGGTGTAGGAGGGAGCTGTGCGCCCCGCACCCATTTCCAGGGACTTAGAGCCAATCCTGTCATACCCATCCCGCACAACTTGCTAAACGTACGTCGGTCCATTCCCCCATGACCCGTCAGTCCGGCCTGGGCAACCTGGCAGATTCCAGTGGAACTCACTATTTCACTCACTGGGAGATCGCTGTTAAAGAAGTTGCGCCCTTTTCGCTCTGCAGTGGTCGAAATTGCAAGCGCCGAATCGACGTGATATCTACTTGCTATTGTCATAAAATCCAAAATGAATCATTCTAGAGGCGTCATAGTAATGACCAGAACGGTCGGCTTCTTCGCAACAAGATTGAGTTCGGTCCCGAATTTGGAAACCCCTTCCGAAGCGACAGTTGCTGCCGTTCCATCCACGGAAATGGATTTCACTTGGAGATCGCGCCCCATCATCAGTTTGACGCTTTGATCGACGGCGGATGTAATCGTTGCCTTACAGGTTCCAGCCGCCATATCCCAATCGAGTTCATTCACTGTGATTTGTCCCCTGGCACACGTCCCGCAAAGCTTTCCCTTAGGCAAAGCCTTCGGCACAGCGGGCAACAGAAACAACGTCCCAATCTTCGACTGGATAAACATTCGATCTACAATTTCGGGCGTTGCTCCATTACCATCGTCGCAAAGCAGGCCCGGACCAGGATTGTGAGCGTCCACCATGTTGGGATAGATAGATGATTTGATCGGTCCGTTGGCTCTCTTATCGGGCGGAGTTTCAAGCGAGCCGGTAACCATCAATTCGACCCGACGGAAGGCAAGATCACCCAGGCACAGGCTGGCGGCGGCGAGACCGGTTTGCATGTAGCCGTGGGTCGCTTGTTCTGTGGTAGCGGTAACCCGGTTGTTCAAGGCGACACGCTCGGCGGCCCACATCTTCGGTTCCTCCTCCTCACTGAACTGTTGGCTCTCGAAGGCGCTATAGAGGTGCATCAGATGGCGGTGGGCATTATGATCCGGATGGTCCGGGTCCGACCATTCCTTGAGCTGGCCTTGATCGTTGATCATGAGGGGAGGCATCTTCGCGAGCATTTTTTTCCAGCGGGCAACGCCGTCCGCTTCGATGTGGAGCGTTTCGCAGCCGGCAATGAGATTGGTCAGTAATTCATGCGTCATCTCGATGTCTTGGGCGGAATTATCTCCGCTTCCGTTTTCCGGTGAGTAAGAAGGACGGAAGACATAATGACCACTTGCGTCCTCCGTTCCTTTCAAGAAATCCTCATAGAAGAGGGCGCATTCTTTCATAAACGGAATCGCTTCGTTCTGCAGGAATTTCTTGTCGCCTGTGTACTGGTAGTAGTCGTAGTACCAGTGCGCAATCCAACAGCCACCGGTGGTCCACATGTTACCGGCGAAATGGCTGCTCCAATCAAGATCCAGCCCGTTATTGGAGGCCCGGGTTCCGGTTAGAATTCCCCGGCAGCCAAACATCGTCTGGGCATTATGGCGGAAGTCCGGGACGTAACTGTCCCAGAGGTAGAAATAGCCGTCCATGCAGTCGGCAAGATTGGCGCTATAGGCCAATTCAGTATCACACTCGAGATTGGTGTCGGTCGTATAGTCACCGGACCACGCCGGCGTCCATGTACCGGTCCAGATCCCGAAGAGATTGGGCGGCGTCTGACGTCCGGCAGAACACATGAACACATAACGCCCGGCATCGTACATCCGTTCCAACAACGCCGGGTTGAGCTTTTCGTCTCTGAATGCCTTGCTGAGCAAAGCCTCGCTGCTCATCGCTCGCTCTTCGGGCGAGCCGCCGAGATCAATGGAAACCCGATTGTATAATCGGCCCCAATCGGCGGCATGGGGAGCGAACAGCTGATCGTAGTCGCCCGGCATGGAGGCAAGATCCGACTTGATTTCGTCCATCCATTTCGGGTCATAGTCCTCGCCCGCGACCTGAATTGTATCTCTTTTGACGAGATGAGGTCCCCCCGCAAAGTCGGGGTTTGCCGGATTATTTTCCCACGCATCGATTCCCGGAAGCGGCGTCCGCCACGCGACAATGCGTGAAAGCACGGTCACGGAATTCGCATTGGCAATTCTAATCGATTTCCCGTCAGAGGTTTGAGTTCCACCGTCGTTAAGGATGCGGAATACCGTGTCAAAACCGCCTTTTCCTTTGACATAGACATTGTGAGTCAAAATCCATCCATCCGAGAAGGTGCTGGTGGAAGTGATAAGGGGATTCGTTACCGGTTCAAGAGATATTGAGAGCGAGACTTTCCCCGCCGGGCCGCTGGTCTTGGTGATGATGGTGTTATCGGGCCGGGAGACAAAAACCTTCCTCTTGAAATCCCCATCGGGCGAATGCCACTGCACCCAACCTTCCCCGTTCGAAAAGTTTTCCACCTGCGCATAGTCGGTGATCGGCCCCGCCTGAGGCTGATCGATATCCAGAAAAAAGCCGGGGTGGAAGGGGTCGGTGTAGACGGCCCTAGTAGTATCCCTTCCCCACTCGGCGGCTTTCTTCAGGAAAAATGTTCCGCCTTCGCTGTTACCTTTCTTGCTACCTTGGGCCAAAATGGATCGCCACTCGGGCAAGAAAGCGGCCGCCGGAAAATCCACTTCCCGCGAACCCTTGGGCAGCCACAGTTTGCAATGATCGCCGACTAGAACATCGTGTTGCGGCTGGCCCTCCAAGCACACCCCCATGTTTCCGTTTCCGTTAAGAACACCATACTTCCAATCCGCCGAGGGAACTGTAATGACCGTACCGTGGACGGGCATCAATTTCCCTGGATCGGCGATGGGTGTAGGCGCCGGTTCCTTCCCCCAGCAGCAACCAGCCACGAGGATATATAAATAAAGCGTAGGGAGTTTAGTGTTCATTGTTTTTTCGCGATCGGGAAATTATTTGATCGGAGCGGTGGCCAGTGCGACATACCGGTCGCCCCCGCCGTAGTACATCATCCATTGGCCTTCCCGCTGAATAATGCAGTTCATCCAAAGACAGTTTTTATTTTGGCCGCTTTCGTAGGTTTCCTGCGGCTTCATGATGCAATCATCCAGCTGATCAACTTTCTTCGTTAAATCCGCCTTAGAGAACAGCATCTCGGAAATGGCGTAAAACCATTTGCCCTTTCCATTCAGAGTCCCGGCAATGAATAGGACAACATTATCGGGTTGGCTCTTGGACATGTTTGTAACGGCGACGCAGGGTTCCCACGGCCCTGCCCGCCGCTGAGGGAGTTGCGGATTGATTTTCCGAATGGGCGTCCAGGTGACCAAATAGTCGAGAGTTGGAATTTCGGGACCTTAAGTCGAAATGGGTGGATTCATGAAGGCGATTATTCAGCTAAATTGCGACACGCGATCAAAATGGCGTGGCGTGTCTGGACAGCGTACTGCCGGTCGATTTTAAAGGCATCGTCCGATGGCTATAGCGGGTACCGGAGCTTTGCCCGCGACAAGGAACATATCGAACTCGCGGCGTGCTGGGCGCATGTTCGACGGAAGATCTATGAGGAGGGCCCGCTCATCGCCGCTTGGCACCCAGTCGTCGTAATTGGCATGCACTTCCTGCCTCAAAGACCACGGACCGTGGTCACAGAGGGACATAGCAAGAGCCAAAGCAGAACGAGGGCCATTACGACCTCTAGATCTGGAAAACTATTTTGCAGGTTTTCTCGTCCAGTTTGCATGGCATGAGCAAAGAGCGCAGAAGAATCTGGCCGATTTAGAGCAGATTTATAAACGACAGGGGGCATCCGCCTAAGGCATTTTGTCCGGCGTCTGCGGCAGTTGCAGACAGCGCCGAATTAATTTAGCCGCTTTTTTTCCGAGCCAGAGAGGAGGCTGAATTCAATGCACATCCCAATTTGTCAAACTCTTTCTGAAAGGAATCTACGATCTTAGGCGTTGGATTGAATACACGCCAGTTATCGGTTATCGAATTTAAGTCTTGAGTTTAATTCCAAGGGAAGATTGGCCGACTATAGGGTCCCAGAGTCAATCCACACTTGGGGATGTCCCACGGCAATCGAGGCGAGTATATCGGGAGTAAATGAGTAATATAGACCGCAAACACAAAGTACTAACTAATACCAAATTGAGCTATTTACCAAGGTGTTAGCACGGCGAAAGGAAGAGGGAATCGCATTACTCAAAAGGAATTGCCGGGCTTTCATAGAAAAAGTTACATCTTTCCCGTAATTAAACTTACCCTGGGACTATTTAGTTAAAACTTTAGTGAGTCACAGCGTATACGTAGATGTTAACCATCATTTTCATGCATTCGGTGATGTGGGCTGGATTCCGGTTCATGGCTGCCCACCCACATTGCAGGCCGCTTAGGCTGATAAGGGCGCAGAGGCGCTTTCCAGAATAGACGGCATAAAGACCGTGCTTGGCCCAGCGGGGATCATAGATATTCCGCATGTAGGTGTGCGGCAACTCTTTGAGATCAAAACAGTTGTGGAAGATTTCCTGGTTGGCAGGCAGCATCTCGACCCGCACGTCTGGGAGCAGACTTTTTAAGATGGCGATTTGCATCCGGAGAAATTCGTCCGGGTCCGGGTTGATGTCGGTGTTGATGCAGGAATCTATGAACAGGAAACCGCCCCTTTTCAGGTATTCGCGGATGTCGTTGAGCCCCAGGGAATCGGTTACGTGATGGATTCCCTCCGAGAACAGGAACGGGTAGGCGCACATTTGCGAGAGGTTGTCCACGTCTGCCGCCCGCCACACCGGGTCGATGTTCAGCGTTGTGTTGTTTTGGATGAAACGCAGCAAATTGGGGTCGCTATTTGCGTGACGCTGCCACGAGGGGCTTTCGGTTTTGAGTCGCGCCCATTCCACTTTGCCTCCGGCAGGAACATCGTCCGCGGCCCCTGTTCCCAGGACGAGGCTGAGGCTAAAGATAAACAGAATGATTCGGTCAAGCCGCATGCGTAGGCGAGAGAATCACGTTAAAGGTTTAAGGACAAGCTTGTTTAGGCAATTAGACGAAAGTGCAATTATTGGCATTAAGGTTTGTCCGTCAGCCCAATGAGTGCTAGCTAGGTGTTTGGTAACCCGACTTCCGTGGAGGGATCGGTCCCCAGCACTTTAGCGGCACCAATTAGCACATTTCATAATCATTTGAAAGCCTGGCTCTTCATCGCACTGCTTCTCGCTTTGGCGGACCTTTCCCTGGCACACGCAGGCACGACGGTTTTGATCGTTTCCGGCCTTGCTGGAGATCAAAATGAAAGCGATCATTTTCAGCAAGTTCGCCAATCCATGGCGGACGCTTTTGTGAAGCGTGGCGTACCGCGCGCAAGTGTACAAGAGGCAGGAGACATGAGCCGGGCTCATATTCTCGAGGCGATCTCGAAAGCTGGCGGTGGGTTGAAACCCGGCGATCTCCTGTGGCTGGTGATCCTTGGCCACGCGGAGATGCACGATGACGGCCCGGTGCTTTCCGTCAAAGGAGAGCGGCTGAGTCCCGCCGATCTCGCCGACGCTCTGTCCAAAGTTCCCGCGCGGCAATACGTAGTCGTGACGACCGAAAGCAGTGGTGCTTTCATCCCTTTTTTGAAAGCGGCAAATCGAGTGATTCTAACCGCGACCGAGCCAAGCAATGAAATCAATGAGACGGTTTTTCCAGACGCCTTTGCCCAAGCGTTGCAGGACAAGACGAGCGTCACGTTTTTGGATTTGGCCAAAACCACCGCCGCCCTCGTTTCGAAAAACTACGAATTGCAGCAGAAGGTTCAAACCGAACACGCGATGTTGTGCGATCCCAAGTGCCCCGATTTAATGGAAGCGCCGTTCGATAAGAAGACTGGGCCGCTCTTGGCCGAGGAAAAACCGCAGGAACGCTCTACTTTTTTTGATGATCAATCGGTGGAGCCGACTCCGGAGCCGGAAGTGAAGCAGGTCGCGGGAACTCTTCCGGCCAATCGTCAACCGGCCACACCGGAGACGCTGGCTCTTGTAAAAGCATCGCTCCCAGCGCATGCCGTCGACAGCGACTACCCGGTGGTTATCGTTTCGCGAGATCGAAGTATCCTCGTAAACCGGGATCTCAAGCAGACGGAGTCCACTCATGAGGTGGCCTTGGTCAATAAGACGCAGGCGGTGCACCGGGGCGATTTTGAAGTGCAAATCGCTGGGCTGGAAGAAATGGAGGTGAAGATTGACCGGGTGATCTTTCCTGACGGCACTTTTCTGAATGCCCGGAACGAAAACGTTATGAACGGCGAGGACGGGCCCACTTCAGAAACCGTCATTTCGCTTCGATTGCCGATGGTAACGCCGGGTTGCCTGATCGAAACGAGTGTTGTGCACCAACGCATGCCGGACCCCACGTTTAGCGGGTTGTACCAGGAATTTACGTTGACGGACGACGTGCCGATACTGCACTCAACATTGGAACTGCGCCTGCCAAAAGAAGGCACGGTCCTCTATCGCATTCGCAATCTGCCGGGAGAACCGGTTCAGGAGGCCAGCGAATATTCCCAGGTGTACCGGTGGACTTGGGAAAACGTGGCGGCAGTCGAGCCATTGCCGCTTGATCCGCCAGTTCGTGACGTCCAGGGAGAGTTGCTCCTCTCCTCGTTCAAGACCTGGAAAGATTTTGCCGAGTGGTACGGGCGCATCTCGGTTGGGGCAGATGAAGCGGGTGATCTCGTTAAGAGCCGTGCGAGGCAAGTGACTGCGGGGCTGGAGTCTGACCACGACAAACTGCAGGCGCTATTTGAGGAAGTCTCGCGAATCCACTACACCGCAATCGAAATTGGCGTGGGCGGCTTTCGACCCCACACGCCGGAGTGGGTGTTGCAGCACAACTACGGTGATTGCAAGGACAAGGCGAATCTGCTTTTGGCGCTGGCAAAGCAAGCAGGCATCTCAGGCAAGTTCGTGTTGCTAAACCGCGCCAGTGCGACGGATCGGCAGTTTCCCGGCCAGCAGTTCAACCACGCGCTGGCCTTCTTCCCCTCGGTGGACAACGGCATCTGGCTGGACGCAACCGATGAAATCACACCCTACGGCCAACTCCCGCCGGGCGATGTGGGCCGGGACGGTTTGTTAATGGGAACTGAGCCCGTGTTCCAACAGATTCCCACGCCGCCGGCTCAAGCTACGCAATTGATCGAACACATGACCGTTGATGTCAGCGGAAAGCAACCCGGTCAGTGGATCATCGACGCCAAAGGCCTTGCCGATTACGAAATGCGGGGCGTCCTTCGCAACACTTCCGCACGTGCGACGGACCTCTATTTGCGCACTCTTCTTGAGGCTGAGGTGCCGGGTGCGACCCTGGAAAGCCACACTGTCAGCGACGTCGAGAAACTCAGCGTGCCGTTGCATATTGATTGCCATTTCTCAAGCCTGCCCGGCGCGTGTGTTGCGTGGTCCCGCCAAATGCGTCTCCCGATGGATTTGTTGGAAGCTGTGGCAACACCGGAGCGCAAGTTGCCTTTGTTGCTCAATGATGGCCAACCGTTCGAGACGGAGACAACCCTTGATTTCGTGGGAATGAAGCCGGAGACGCTTCCAAAAGATTTGACCCTTGAGGTGACCGGAGCAACGGCTCAAGTACATTTTTTACAAGTGGGTGACACCTTTACGCGCAAAATTGTTATAAATGTGACTCAACCCTCGATTTCTCCTACGGACTACCCGGCGTTTCGCTCGCTGGTCCGGCAAGTCCTAAGCTCCATCATGAACACGCCCACTACACCAGCCTATGCCAATTGAAACTGCCCCAGCCGCTTCCCTCCAAGTCCCCTCACCCGGGCTTCATCAAATTCCAGACGTTCAGGCGATCGAGCAGTTGCGCGAAGCCATTAAATCGTTAAAAGCGCAAATTTCCCGACGAATCGTCGGTCAGACTGCCGTTGTCGAGGACATCATCCTGTGCCTGTTAGCCCGCGGAAATTGTTTGATCGTTGGGGTGCCTGGCCTCGCCAAAACGCTGCTGGTCAGCACCTTGGCTGAGATTCTTGATCTTAGCTTTAACCGCATTCAGTTCACACCGGATCTGATGCCCAGCGATATCACCGGCACGGAAATCATACAGGAAGATCCGGTCAGCAGGTCCCGTAGTTTCGCGTTTGTTCCAGGTCCGCTTTTTGCGCAGGTGATATTGGCGGACGAAATCAATCGCACGCCGCCGAAGACGCAAGCCGCCCTCTTGCAGGCAATGCAGGAACAGCGCGTCACGGTGGGTGGGAAGACCTACCCGCTGGAGCAGCCCTTCTTTGTTCTGGCCACTCAGAATCCCATTGAACAAGAAGGAACCTACCCGCTGCCGGAAGCGCAGTTGGATCGGTTCATGTTTAGCCTGAGATTGGATTACCCTTCCTTTCAAGAAGAGGTGCACATTCTCAATTCCACCACTGTGGATGATACACCGCAGCTGGAAAAAGTGATGGGAGCCGCGGACTTGATCGCTTACCAAACAGTGGTGCGAAAGATTCCGGTCCCACCTTCCGTGGCAGAATACGCGGTGCGATTGGTTCAGGCCACCCGGCCCAATCCCATGGCCCCGCCAAACCAGGCCGCTATGCATCGGTACATCCGCTGGGGCGGCGGCCCGCGCGCGAGTCAATATCTGGCGCTGGCTGGGAAGGCGCTGGCGGTTTTGGATGGTCGCTACAACGTGGCTCGGGAAGACATTCAACGGGCGGCGTTTGCTGTGCTGCGTCACCGGGTTGTGACGAATTACCACGCAGAAGCGGATAAACTGAGCAGTGACGATATCATCAAAAAATTGATGCTAACGATCTGATCCAATGCGCTCCGCCACCATCGATTTGTCGCTGGTCCAAAAGCTCGAATCGCTCGAGCTTCGGGCTCGCTACATCGTCGAGGGCTTTCTGAACGGATTGAATAGGAGCCCACTGCGGGGATTCAGCGCGGAGTTTGCGGAATATCGCCACTATTTCCCGGGCGATCCGCTAAAGCTAGTCGATTGGAAAGTTTTTGGCCGCTCCGATCGCTTTTACATCAAGCAATTCGAGGAGGAGACCAATCTCCAGTGTCACTTGGTCTTGGATGTCAGTGGCTCGATGAATTACCGCAGCCGCCCGCAGTTACTCACAAAGATCGATTACGCACGCACAGTAGCCGCCGCACTGGGACTATTCCTGAAGCGGCAGCGCGATACGGTGGGCCTCACGCTTTGCATGAACGACGGGATCTCGTTCATTCCGTCGCACGGAAGCAGCGTCCATTTGCATCAATTATTGAGTCGATTGGAGACGATCCAGGCCACGGGTGAAGTCGATTTTGCCGCCGGAGTGGAATCGTTTGCGAATCTGTTGAAGCGGCGCTCCTTTGTGGTCTTGATATCAGACTTTTACGAGGAACCTTGCCAACTCGAATCAGCATTGCGCCGTTTGCGGTTTGACCACCATGAGGTGATTGCGTTTCAAGTGCTCGATCCAATGGAAGTGGAATTCCAGTTCACCGAGAGCAGCTTTTTCCATGATCTGGAAACGGGTGCTCAGTTGGTGGTCGATCCAACAATCATTCGCAGTAGGTATCTGGAACAGTTCACCCGCCACCAGGAAGAGATCGTGAAATCCATGCGAAACTATGAGGTGGACATGACCCAATTCCGCACGGACGACTCCCCGGAATCTGCGTTGTCCGCCTACCTAGCGAAACGAGAGGGAAGGCTGTGAGTTTCTTGATGCTAGCCCCGCTGTTTCTGTTCGGTGCAGCAGCGGTTTCACTGCCAATTATTCTGCATTTATTGCGCAAAGAGCCGACAGAGATCGTTACGTTTCCAACGCTTAAGTTCTTGCAAAAATCGATGCAGAAGAGCGCTCGCACCAGCAGCATTCGGCGCTGGCTGGTTCTCCTGGCACGGTGTTTCGTGTTTGGACTGCTCGCACTCGCATTTGCACGACCCTTTTTCGCCTATCCGTTCTCGGGCGACGCCACCGGGATCGTGATTGTTTTGGACAATTCCTACAGCATGGGGGCCGGTGGTCAGTTTGAAAAAGCGCGGCAGGCGGCCATGAGCGATGTTCGCCAATTGACGCCAAAGGACTTGGTGGGGCTCGTCATCGCGAATTCGCACCCCAGATTGGCGGTGCCGCTGGGTCACGACTCCGACGCGGTTTTGCGCGAACTACGCAACGCTTCGCTATCCTATGAAGCGAACGACTATGAGGCTTCGTTGCGGACGGCGGACTCCCAACTCGCAACCGCACCGTGCGGAACAAAAATCATCGACTGGTACGGCGACGACCAGTTTCTAGCCTGGCAAGGGGTGGACTTTCAACGGCCACTTACTCTGGGAGTCGGATTGAACGTCGTGCCATGCGCGGAACGAAAGATTTCCGACGTGGGAATAGATGAGGTCCAGGTTCCCGGCGTCTTGAGCACGGAAAACCAGCCGCTAGTAGCTCAGGTGAAGGTGCATAACTGGAGCACGATCCCGGAGAAACGGGTGGTTCATGTGGAACTGGATGGCAAGGAAGTAGCGAGCTCGTCAGTGAATTTGGCGCCGGGTCAGATAACGCAGGAAAAGATTGCGTTCACGACCGGTGCCGGTCCCCTCCACGCAATCAAAGGCGACGTTAAACTGGACGCGGACGATTTTCCCTATAACGACGTGCGCTACTTCGCTTTAAACCCGCAGAAGCCCTTGCACGTAGGCGTTTGGCCACCCGGTCCGGACTCTGAGCCTGATTTGGTGGCTGTGGCACTGGCACCCTCGCTAACGATCTCAACGATCCAACCCATCCTGCTGGGCGGCGAGGACGATGTTAAAAAGTGCGATCTTTTTGTCCTCCGACCCGGTTCCAACGGCGATTCAAAAATCACCCAGGCGATTGTGGCGGCCATTCAAAACGGCAAATCCGCTTTGGTCTTTACGGACGCCGATCGCTCGTCCCAAAGCTTCTTGCATGGTTGGGGAGTTGATCGCGACACACGGCCCGTCAGCGACGATCCCGTGCACATGGGCGCGATAGACTTCACACGCCCCGAAGTGCAGTTGTTTGCCAAACCAGGCAACGGGGACTTGTTTCAAATCCGGTTCACAAATCCGCCCGTGCTCCAGTTCCAAAACTCAGCTCAGATCATCGCCAGCTTTGAAGATGGCACGCCGGCCATCGCGAAGATCGGCGTGGGAAAATCGCAGGTTGTCATCGTGGCCACGGCATTGGATCGCGCTTCCACCACATGGCCCTTTCACAGCACGTTCCTGCCATTCGTTCAAGAAACGCTGAGGCATTTGGTGCCCAAGCAAAATCAACTGAACGAGATACTCGTCGGCGACCCGGTTCCGGGTGATCAATCAGCGGATCAACCTTTGAAAATGGCAGACAAACCGGGCGTGGTTGAGACCAAAGTGGAAGGCCGGACTTGGTTGATCGCAGTCAATGTGGACCCCTCTGAAAGTGATCTCACGCCATGGACCAACAAGACGCAAATGGCTCAGTTGATCGCCAAGAAATCCGATCTCAATGCCAGCGTGGCTACGGTCAGCCCAGCCCAGCAGGAAGAAGTAGAACAGCATCAGCGGCTGTGGTGGTATGCTCTGCTCACCGGCCTCATCCTTCTCTTTCTGGAAATGATTTTAGCAAATCTAACGCCACTATAACTCTGAGAAAAACAAACCCATGAATCTCGTAGAAAATGAACTCACGCGGGAACGCAAACGGTTGGCTTGGCTGATGGTGTGTCGAATCGCACTGCCGGCGCTGGTGATCACGGCGCTGGCACAAGGTTTTTTGGTGTGGGAAAATCAGCCCCGACCGGAAAACATTCATCTGCTGCTCACCCTGTGGGCAATGATCGTGGCGGCAGCGGTGTTGTCTGTTTTGGCCGCGAGCTGGCGAGGTTGGCGCTGCTGGTCCCAGTCCAAATACGACGCCGGTCGGTTGGTGGATGATTTGCTGGCAGGGTCCAAGAATCGGTTGGAGGCGGCAGCCATTTTAAAGATGGACGAGCCAATCGCCCAGGCTCAACGCGAAGAGACGGCGCGTTATCTCGCTTCAGCGCCTTTTCGACGTCGCCGCCGCTGGACGCTCCTGTTGCTGGGTGCTGCCAGCGCGGTGGTGGTGTTGCTAAATGTAGCACTTTCCACGGATGTGGTGGTCCTGGCAGAGATGCCCGCAGCAGCGGTCAAACCAACGGCGCCGCCGCCCCAGCCTTACGCCCAGATCGATATCACCTCCCCGGAATCGGACCAGCGGCTGAAGCCGATCGAAGAAGTGGTGGTCAAGGGCAACGCAGATACCGATAGTGGCTTCAAAACGGTCTCGTTGGTGGCTTCCGTTAACGGGAACGCGCCCAAAACCATTCCAATCGACCCAACCGCGTTCAGTAAAGGAGGCCAGGTTATTTTCAAGAAATCGTTGCTGCTGGATGAGCTTGAGGTGGAGCCGTTCGACATCGTTTCCTACCATGTGGAAGGAGTTTCCAATGATGAGAAGCCGTTACATGTCTCCAGCCAGATCCAGTTCATAGAAGTTCGCCCGTTCAAAGAAGATATCTTCAAGGGCCTTGGCGGGAGTGGCTCGAAAAAGGCCTTTGATAAATTGGTGTGGTGTATTGAGCAGGAGTTGATTTTATCGAAACGTTCCTGGCTGCTAAGCACGAGTAATTTGCCCGCCAGAGATCCCTACCTGGTGGATGAAACAAAGCGTCATGGTGACCAACAGAACAAGGTCTCGATGAAGACGCACGAACTGTACAATGACATGGTCCAACTTGGCCTTCCGGCCGTTATGGTGGAAGACGTTTCCAAGGCGGAAAGCACAATGCATGATGCTCTGGACCAGATTCATAAACCGGATTTGGCCAGCGCCAATCCGTTGGAACAACACGCCCTGGGTGAGTTAGTGGAGGCGACCAAGCTCTTCGTTAAAATCGCAGCGGTAAATGCCTCCCCGGGTGGGCCATCGGGACCTAAGCAGGACGACCCTTTTAGGGATAAACAGAAAAAGCCCAATTCGCCCGGTGACTCACCCTTTCAACAGATTGCCGATTTGATCAAAAAAGAGCAATCGGTGGTGAGCCAGGTATCGAATGACATGGGTAAATCCAGCTCCGATGATACTACCGATGAGAGCCCAAAAAACTCCGATCAGCAGTCCAATCGCAACGAAGCTTCTTCTGCGAAGCCCCCTCAGAAAACTGATCTCAACAAGACTGCGCAGGATCAAAAAGAGGTGAGTAAGGGCTTGGACAAGCTGCAAAGTTATCCGCTGGTTCCTGCCAATTCCATGAATGATTTAAGTGAAGCCGAACAGGCGGCAAATGACAGCGCCGACAAGTTGCAGGGCAATCAGGAAGCTGCCGCGCTTAGCCAGGCCCGGACGGCTGAGGCGGCGATGCTGCGCGCCCAAAAAGACATGGAAGATGCAGTGAGCGGCAAGCTTCGATCCTCCCTTGCAAAAGCGCAGGAGCAGTTGGAAGAAGCGGCCCAGAAATTGAATGGTGTTCCAGATAGTGGCCAAATGGGCCTTGGGCCTCGTCCTCGCCCACAAAAGCAACAAAGCGGGAACCCATCGACCGCACAGAGCGAAGGTCAGGGCGATAAATCGCAACAACAGCAACAAAACGGGAACCCCTCAACCGCACAAAGCGAAAGTCAGGGCGATAAATCGCAGCAACAACAACAAAGCGGGAACCCTTCAACCGCACAAAGCGAAGGTCAGGGCGATAAATCGCAGCAACAGCAGCAAAGCGGGAACCCCTCAACCGCACAAAGCGAAAGTCAGGGCGATAAATCGCAGCAACAACAACAAAGCGGGAGCCCCTCAACTGCACAAAGCGAAAGTCAGGGTGACAAATCGCAGCAACAGGACGGGAAGGACGGGCATTCGTCGACCGCGCAACAGGATCAGCACGATAGAACGGCGCCGACTGCCCGCGAGCAGGGCAATAAAGCAGACGAGGGCGATATCCAACAAATGGCCGACAATGCCCGCGACACGCTGGCGCATGCCCAGGAAGATCAGGCTCAGACGGGTGATCCGGCTCTTGCCAAGCTGGCTGGCGATCTTATGAAACAGTACGATGACAGCGGTGTTTCCGCCGAGATTCACCGCCTAGAGGAAGAGGGCAATAAATCACCTCAAGCCCGTGCGGCTGCGGCTCGTGCACTGATGAACCTGGCGGATCAGCTTCAGACTGCCCGGTTGGGAATGCAGTCTGATGAAGCGAATCTGAAGGAGACTATTGGGCGTGTGGATCACGTGTTGCAAAACATGAATGTGAACAAGGGCACCGCCGAGGAGCAGCGGGAAATGGCCCAGGAACTGAAACAAGACTTGGACACCGCCGGCAGCGACGCACGAAAACTGTTGCCAGCAGGGTCGAAAGGCGGGTCGAGCCCCGGAGAGGCGCCGGGACCCGGTTCTGAAGCCGGTTCCCAGTCTGGAAGCGGTTCCAAACCTGGTGAAGCCACGCCTGACAGCGATTCTGGAACGGATGCGCCGAAATTCATCGACCCTTTGCACGGGATGATACCACCGACTCGTCCGATAGACTTCTTGCCCATCCGCGAACAGTTGATGGCGTTTCGCGATGAACTTGAGCAACGGCTCAACGTCCTCCGCAACCAAACCACGCTGAGCTACCTTAACCCGGATGAAAGTCCGGAAGAATATCGCGCCCAGGTGGCCGCCTACTACGAGCGTATCTCGCGGGAAACCCATGCCGCGACGCCTACGCACACGCCGTCGTCGAACTCTCCCTGATCCAAATCATGACGGAAACGTTAACTTGGAACTGGGCATTTCCCGGAGGCGGCTGGGGTCTGGCCGGAGCCGTCGTCGCCGCACTGCTATTTGTGTGGGCATCTTACGCGCGCACCCATCGATTGCTTTCGCCCCGCTGGCGCTGGACGCTTACCGCGCTCCGCAGTGCACTGGTAGTGACGTTGCTAATCTGCCTCGCCCAACCGCAGATGGTCTTGACGCAGAGCTATAAACGAAACCTGCACAAGCCGGAGGCCGTCTTGGTGGATACATCAGGAAGCATGCTCCGCTCGGACGCCCGCGGCCAAACGCGGCTCGAAATCGCTCAAAACGCCTTGAAACGGGTGCTCGACGCCAAAGCTGAGACAAAACTGTTCACCTTCTCGGAAAAAATCGAACCCCTAAGCGGACCTGAAGCCTTGGCCGGGTTTACGGACAAAAATCGGGAAACCCATCTATTGGCAGCCTTGCGGAGCACGTTAAATCAAGCTCCTCCCGGCGGTTGGGGTGGTGTGATGGTCTTTACGGACGGCGCGGATTCCACGATGGACGACATTGATTCCACCGGGCGGCTGTTCCAGGATAGACAAACCCCGCTGCTTCTTGCCGCCACGCAAACAAATTTGCATCAGCCGGATTTCATCCAACTGGCGCGCGTGGATATCCCACCGGTTAACGTCGTTAATACGCAGTATCCGCTCAGTGTCTTCGTTCAATCTCAGAGCCCGAATTTGGAGCAGGTGACCATTCAAGTTTTGCAAAATAACGTATCCGTTGCGGAGCAGGGCATGACCATTACGCCTGGAACGCACAGCCAAAAAGCGACGTTCACTTTTCTTCAAAATGAGCCCGGCACGCAAGACTACAAGCTTCAACTCTTGATGGACGGGCAGCCCAGGCCCGCGGACTCGCTCTATGCCTGCACAGTGATTACGGATCGACCGGAAATTCCGGTGCTCTACTACGCCGGTTCGTTGAGTGTGGAGTACCGGTACGTTCGCGCGGCTTTCGAGGATGATCCATCCATTAAAATTGAATCGAGCCTCCACATCTCGGCCAGTGCCCTACGTCACCAGGTAATCGAGGGCGAAACAGCCCGAATGCATGCGGAGAATTTCCCGAAATCAATTGAAGAGCTGAAGCAGTTTAAGGTAATCGTGCTGGCCGATTTGGTGCCGCCTCAACTGGACGATCAGCAAACGGCAGCCCTGCTGGAATACGTGAAGGAAGGCGGTGGCCTGATCTTCCTCGTTTCCAATACAACAGTCGCCAGCGACTTCTCTGGAAGCGAGTTGGAGCAACTCCTGCCGGTGGTGTTCGAGCCGTCGCCGGAAGCGGGCTCAACCGGTTCCTCGGCTTATTTGGCGAATCGGCTCCATGATCAACTATCGCAAGTGGGCGACGCCGGTGATAATAACCCCGACGACCCCAACGCGATCACAACCACAGTCGCGCAACTGTCGCGGATGCGGCTCACTTCCGACGGCCTCGCAATTCTGGGTCAGCTTGGCGATAAAACCAGCGAGAACACGCCTCTGTTTCGAGAATACGCCGCCGTACAGAGGGCCAAGCCGGGGGCGATTGTCGCTGCGGAGCACTCCACCGATTTGAACAGCTTCGGGCGACGTCCGCTCCTAGCCATGCAACACTTTGGAGAAGGACGCAGCGCAGTGCTGGCAACGGACTCCATTTGGCGCTGGCAACTGAGCTTGCCGAGCACCTCACAAGCTTACAAAAAACTGTGGCAACAAATGCTCTTTTGGATCGCAAACAGAGAAGGCGACATCCCGCAGGTGCAACTCTCCCGCCAAGTCGCGCGTCCGGGCGATCTCGTTACGGTTACCTTGCAATTGCCGCATCCGGTGGCGGATTTGAGCTCTGGAAGCCAGGCGCAGCCAGTAACCGTCTCCGCTTATTCACCGGACAATACGATGCCGCCGCAGACCGTCCCGCTGGTTCCAGGCAGCGAACCGGGGACCTACACCGGCAAAGTGACAGCAGGCGCAGGACCGTGGATGCGTCTAGTGGCCAAAGAAACGGACGGACCCGCCGGAATGGCCATTTTGAACATTCACAACACGACATTGAGTGTTGAAGATGAGCACTTAGCCCCGAACCTCGACCTGCTTCATCAATTGGCCCAAGCTTCCGGCGGACAGGTCATTGATGCGGCTACGATAGGTAATCTCCCCGCCCTGGCGGTGCAATCAGAAGATGTGATCGCAGAAAAGAAAGTCACCGAAATATGGAACAACAGCTTTGTCTTTCTCTTGGTGTTGGGTCTGTTCTGTGTGGAACTGATTTTGCGCCGCTGGCTAAAACTGCTCTGAGGGCAAGCCGGAGCGCTTGGGGGAATTCAGGGTTTCGCCCCGTTCTTTGTGAGAGACCGACGCATCGGTCACCTTGAAAGGTTTTAGGAAATGGAAGGGATCGCTGTCAGAGGCGCGTTCAACTCTAATTCTTGAAGACTCTGACGATCGTTGGACGTACGCACCCATCACATCAGCCCACGTCCGAGTGTTGAGTTCGGGGGAAGAGGCATGTAAAAATTTCGGACAGCCCTGCAAATTTGGGTGTGTGTCCGCCGCCCGATTCTTCGCGCACAGCAATTCCAGAGCTATTTTTCGGTCTGTAGTCTTGAGACTGATTTGTTGTCCCGTCTCTCGAGTACCCTGTTTTGTACCCTGTTGACCCACTTAAACGCTGTTTAAATCGAGATGTTTCGAACTGTGCTAAGCCCAGTTTTTTACTTAACATCACCCTTATGAGCTGGGATTTGATTGGTTTGGCCGTGCCTGAATCTTGTACCACAATCGATAGCTCAGCCCGGTCCAATTGGGTCCAGAGACGAGGTGATGAATAAGATCGTCGACGTAGCGCAGGGAATCGAGATTTATAATTCCACTATGATTTTTGACGCCTCCGACTTTGCCCTAGAACTGAACATCCATGTCAAAACAGAACCAATAGTCGACAGCGTGGGCTTCCGAATTGTCGGCAACGTGGAGAGGGCCCTGCCTTTGGTTGCTCTGATTCTTGAAGAACTCTGTATCCGGGCAATCGATCTTCAAACGTCGGAGTTCTTCGATCCAAAATCAGCTCACAAGAGCGCTAGAGCATTTATGACGTGGCGGGATGATGTGTTCAAAAAACTTGGAAACAAGAAGTCCTGGCTGATGAGTAGCCGAAGCATAAGGGAGATGCAAATGTCTCAATAAATAAGGCACTCATCCCGTTGGACAGAATGTTGGACGCAGTTCTACTTTGAAAATCCGTTTATGTATGGGGATTGCCGGATTATTAAATACGCCTAACTTGTAGCGATAATGAAGACACTTGCTATTAATCTCAAAGTCTCTCCCTCTGGGCGTAGACGTGGCAAAGTGGAGCGGACTCTGCTGAAGATCGCGATGGAGAATGGTCTTGAGATTGTGGAATCTTCGTTTGAAGAGGCCCAGTTGGCGAAGGGAATTTCCCGTGAGCGAGACATGGAACTGATCGAGTCAGGTAAGGCGTCAGCCGAAGAGATGCAAAGAAAGAACAGCGTCACCAATGGTCCCATTAAAGTGATCAATTGGGGCAGACGTTTGCCAGCGTGAACTTGGCACCTGAGCAGTATGACTGGATTTTAGCGCGCATCAATCAGGTCGGGATTCGGCCCATTATTGTGGCGGGTCAAGCGGTAAATATGTGGGGAACCGTATATAGGGAATGGGATGCGCAGCACAACCTGCACTCACCAAAAATTGCTTACCTTCTACCTCTCACCGGAATTGTCGGACTTCTTGCGCCTTGGTGACAGCTAACGGTTCGATGTAAATGTAGGTGAAAGATGTCTTTTTATTCATGCGTATGAGTACAACACGACCTCGCGAAAGCCGGATGTTCACCGGTGGCACATGTCCGACTAATCCCGTCAAAAAAAATCCTCTTATCCAAAGAATTAATACAAAAACACCGAGCAATCAGAACTCAGATATCTTGTAGTCGGTTTCAATTCTGTCTACCATGATGATGTGTTCTTTAGCTTTCTGCTGTTTTTAGCTATTATCGTAATCAGTATGCTTACGATGCCATACTCCGCATTGCTACATCATACGACTCCCTATATAGGCCCTACGACTGTTTGCCATCGTCTAACACACGCAGTCGAAAACATGTACCCAGATTCGATACGCCAACATGTTTCCTGCAATCCGGTTTCCCAAGGACATACAAATAACTCGCCTGGCGATGAGCCCCGTTTTCAGACGCATTCATACTCCTATGACGCGAAGTTTTACCATTTCTTCAACATGGCCGAAGGTGAAAATCACCCTTTGATGGTCACCTACAATTCCCTTTTGCCTTTACTCCCGGGTGGTCCTGATTATCCTTCTTTGTGTACGACTGGTTTCTGTATCAATCGTAATCGTTCTTTGACACCTAAGACGCAACTGCAACCACAGTTGCCTACGTTTCCGCAGCTACGACGAAGATCCTACAGGCCTCCTCGATGAAGGCATGCGCTACCTCGACCTTCTCACCGATACGTTCATCACCCGCGACCCCGCAGGCATGATCGACGGGCCCAACGAATATTGCTACGTCCGCCAGAATCCTTGGACCAGCTTTGATCCAGACGGGTTGGATTTTGATGGTGTCGATAGTGCTAATCCGTTTGCATTTTTAAGCACCAATTCGGAATACAGACGAGGTCAGACTGATTCTTTAGCGGCAATCGCTGCTGGAGGAATTATCGCTAGTGCATTACCTGAAGTAACGGGAGCGAGTGCCATTGCCATCACTGCTCGCCTCTCTGCAGGTGGACTTACTGCTATTGGTGCAGGTAATGCTTCAAACACTGTAGATAATCTTCAAACTGGAAAACCTCCGTTACAGAACGCAGCTGCAACAACAACTTTTTCCGCTGCAGTTGGAGTTCCATTACAAGGTGTTGGAGAAGCAATTGGTTCTGTTCTTAGCAAAGCTGCAAACTTACTCAATTGGGAGGCAAAGGCTACCACTGCCACTACAACTCCTGGTGCCGATTCGCTTAAGACGGTTAGTCTTTTCGTGTTCCGAGGAGCTGGTTCCAAGGCAGATATCGCGAACTTTCCTAGTCCTTTGATATATGCTGGACATGTCGGGTATTCCTTTGACAGACAAAATATATTTGGCCTCACGCCAAAATTACCTGAAGGAATGGACCCACTTGATGCGATAAACTCCTTAGGACAAGGTGCTTCCTATCCAGGTTCTTTGAATAACGATACTGATATTTTTAAATTTGTGGCCAATAATACTAAGCCATTAATTAGCCGGGATGGTCTTCCTCAAACGGTGTTCCAGCAGGATATTTCGGTTACTTCCCAACAATTCGATTCTATCGTGAATGCGCATAACAGTTTCCTCGATGGTTCGACGGCTCTGCCAAACTATGGTTTTCCACCAAACTGCAATTGCGCCTTGTTCCCTGGAGAAATGGGGATGAAATCTCTCGAGTTTCCTGATGCTTCGGGTAGTGGTATGCCCAAGTTACAGGACAATGGTCAACCCTGGAAACCCCAAACACCGCCAGCATCACAGTGATAAAAGATTTTTTAGCGGACAAAGTGACCTCCTATGATCTTGTATCGCTCAACGTCATTAGTGCCCCTGCATTCCAACTGTTTCGTGCCCACATTGACAAGATATATTCTACAGGAAAAGGCGTTGAATCGACTTTTCAGAACACAGAAATTGAGTTTGTCGGATCTTCAAGTGGCTGGGGCAATATGACCTTAACAGTTGGCGATCGAGCTCTAGTATTTTTGGTACTCCATTCTGGAAAACTCTATCAAGCCCATTCATGCGGACAGTTGCTCTTGGAAGAAATTGGAGGAGCAACATATGCGATTTACCAGGGTGAGAAATTATGGTTGAGCGAAAGCATGTTACGGGAGGCTGTTTCGGGTTCATTCGAATGCCAAACTTCTTAAAGAGGGGGCGCTCTTCAAAATACGAATACCAGGCCGGGTCGAAAGGATTGGCATCGATTCGAAGTCGGCGGAAACGGACGATGCGTACCTGACTCAAGCAGAGTAGCTTGGCCCAGATGCTTTGCCCCTTATCGGTCCGTTTTCCGGTATCCGCAGCAAACACCTTCTTGCCATTAAAGTATCGCCAGTACTTATGGACGATCCAGGGAAATGGCTTGTGCTGGTGGCGGCGTTTAGCCCAGAACCAGAGACAGTTTTGCACGGCGATTTCCATCCAGCAAAAGCGGCGTTTGGACACCGCATGCCGATGGTAATTGGACCAGCCGCGCAGGATGGGATTGAGTTGTTTGATCACGGCCACTTGGTCGAGGGCACCCGAACGGTCGATGGCCTGCCGAACTTTATCCAAGCACGCGAGGGTGTTTTTCTTGGAGGGTTGGATCAGCAGGGTACCGTTGTACTTGCGTACGTTTTGGCCGAGGAAATCAAACCCTTTGTCGATATGCGTGATTTTGGTCTTTTCGGGTGAAAGGACCAGCCCTCGGTCGCACAAAAACTGCTCGACCAAGGGACGCACTTCATTTTCAAGCAAGGTTTTATCCGCTGCGGTGATAATGAAGTCATCGGCGTACCGTACCAAGTGGACTTTGGGGTTATGGCGGAGGCTCTTCTTAATTACGATGGGAAATCGTTCTTTCAGAAGGCTTTCCAACCCATCCAAGGTCATGTTGGCCAGGGTTGGGGAAATGATCCCGCCCTGAGGAGTTCCCGCGACTGTGGGGAACAGGGTTCGATTTTCGACAAAACCGGCCTTTAACCACTTACTCAGGATGCCCCGGTTCATGGGAATGTTCCGCAGCATCCAATCGTGACTGATATGATCAAAACATCCTTTAATATCACCCTCCAAAATCCACTGGGGCGAGTACTCCTTGGACAAGATGCCGTGGCATTGCTCCAAGGCATCGTGGGTGGACCGTTCGGGGCGAAATCCATAGGAGTTTCGATCCGCCAGGGTCTCCGCAATCGGGATCAGGCCGAGCAGGTGAAGTGCCTGCATCGCTCGATCCTTCATGGTGGGGATGCCCAGCGGGCGAAGCTTACCGTTGGATTTGGGGATGTAAATGCGCCGTAACGGCTGGGGCCGATAGCCCGACCGCCCAGCGACTCAATCGCCACTGCTTTGCTGGCCAGAGTCTTCCAGAGAACCCGGTCGACTCCCGCCGTGCGTTTGCCTTTATTTTCCGTAACTCGTTTCACGGCCAAGGCTCGACCGGAAAACGAATGGGTCAAGAGTCGCTGCAAGGCTTGCACCTTGCCCCAACGCTTTTCCCGTATGCTCTTGACGATACGCGCTTGCAGCCTGCGCACAAATTGCTCACACTTTTTCCAGTTGATCTGGTTCCAGTTGAGCGCTTTATCGGAGGGCGCACACATGGGGTTAACCATGTTCATTTGACATTCCCTCCTAAGCAGGTTCTACGAACTCTCTCGTCATTCACGACCAGTTGGAAGTGGGCACACTTTCGTGTTGAAGATCGTCTTCTATCCGTTCCATTACAGAACAGCATTTGCTTTTTCCAACCTCTCATACCCGCTATCTCATCAGTGCTCCTTACGGAGACGCCTGCCCAGTGAAGGCAAGATATCGGGCTTATCCTGTTTCGATACAAGTACACCATCGGTTTAGTTTGATAGTATGCCGGCGGTTCTGTGATCCGTGTGCTTCCCGTCTAACAGAAGACAACTCACCGCTTTACCATTTTGGTCAGAGCCTACCAGCGTTTTGGGCTCTTTCGTATTAACGACACTTCCACTCAGTTCACTTACATTAGACTTGCCAATCAGCCTGTCCCTATGCCCAATTAACGCTATCAGGCTCAGGGCACACTTCA
>CAVURW010000041.1:0-26390 GCA_963743595.1 uncultured Verrucomicrobiae bacterium | reverse complement strand
AACCTTTTCCTGAAGCCTGACTAAATCCCCAATAGCCACGGGAAAAAATCGCAATTCGTAGACCTGATAGTGGCTCATCTGTTCCTTGGAAACATCATCGATCTCGCAAAGCGACCCTGGACATCAGCCAATTTTAATACGCCTTTATCGATGCTGATCACGCGAAGTTTACCTCCCCCTTTTAAATCGGAGTGCCCTGGCTGATTGCGAACCTTGAGGGTCATCCCCACCCGGTAACAATCGGGAGCATCTTGAAAGAATTGCGTCCATCGGAAAGCGTGGCCCCATCATCGAGAGCCCGCTGGCTCAAGACCTGATAATCATTTTCGCCGATTTGACCCGCTTCTCTGCGACAGCGCCGGATGGACTCGGCAATTAAATCTCCCTGACGATGGGTGGACCAGACGACCAACACCCGGTCGCCGTTAGCAAGAGCTTGCGTATATTGATGAGCCAGGCGTCCGACGCAATGTTCTTCCTTACTTTCCAACACACCGCCTCGTGTTCGGGTTTCCTTGCCCTCAATGAGGACACCCGCTTCTTTCATTTTGGCTAAAGCATCCGATACCCTCTTTTGCGACCAAGCCAGTGCAATTTCTTTGTCAGCTTCGTGCAACTGGCGGCGATTGACCGACAATCGGTCCATTTCGAGTCCTAAGCCCAATTCTTGACGCAGCAACCGAACTCCATCGACTGCCCCGACAGCATGCTGCTGCGCCAAATCGCCTTGCAGGATGACTTTGCACTCTAACTGCTGTGCTAGTTTCAAGAGCTTGACCAGACTATCCCCGTCCAAAAGGGGAGCTTCATCGATCACCAGAACCTGTCCTTTTACCTTCTCCTGTAACCGCTCGTTCAACAAAAGATGGCTCACCGTTTGGGCTTCTTCAAAATCGGCTCTGAGGTTCACACGGGAGGCCGTTCCCGTCGGAGCAAAAGCATACACTTCACGGCCATGATCGCGAATATCCCGAGCCAGGATTTTCAGAAAGAAACTCTTGCCCGTGCCCGCCGCCCCTTCAATGAAGATCAGATCAGACACCGCCCCCATCGCATACTGATAGGCCGCACGAAACTGTTGCCGGGATTGAAGCAGCGCGTCCAGAGAAAGGGTTTCACCTCGGGAATTAGCTTCCAATAACGCCTCTTCAATTTTTGAAGGATCAAGACTCAATTCATCGGGAACCAATACATTTGAGGAAATCGGTTTGCCTTGGGATAACAACCGTTTTCCAACCGTCATCAACTCCGTTTCAATCTTCTGCGCCGCGCGATTGATGATCCAGTCGGAATTATCTTTATCGCGGAACGTTTCATATCGGGGACACTCGGTAATGACCGCTTCAACGATATGTTTTCCGATCACACCCCGGCCATACTTGAGTGTTTCCATTGCCAGCTTTCTGCGGGTGCAAACCGATTCGGTCATGAAGACAGAACTTTCGGCACTTTCTAGCGCTTTGCGGCCCAGTACCATCAGTTCATCCCGTAACAACATCGGGGCAAATTCGCGGAGCGGATACCGAATCGTTAAACCTGCCTCGTCCATCCGCCGTTTGGTTTCCCTGCGAAGTTCTTCCGTGCTGCAAACTACTTTCTTTGGACGGGTATCGAGGACCGCCCGCTCCCGAAGTGCCCAGTCCGGTAGCCGGGGAAGTTCTCTTTTGAGTTCGGCAATGCGAGCCTGAACCGCTTTGGCCCGAGTACTGAACAGGTCAATCGCTCCAGATGGAACCTCAGCCACCTCAAACACCCCTGACTTACCGGTGACGGTGGTAAATCCCTTGCTCAAGAAATATTGGGCGACCCGTGCCTGAACCTCGCCGTCAAATTCCCGTCTGGCCTGAAACAATTTGCGGGCGTCCAGGGCGACGAACAGCCCCCGCTCGACGTCATAAGTGGAATTCATGATCAGATTATGAAAATGGATGCCCGGTTCACCCAATCGATTGGTATCATGCTTGAACCGACCAATGAGCAGCTCCCCTGTAATCTTCTCGCGAACCTCTCCCCCGCGCTGATCCCGGCAACCGGCTAACTGTTTTTCGATCCGGGCAAATTCCTCCGCCACGATATTTTCCAGGTCACGGGCAATTTGCGGATTAAGTGCCGCTAAAATCATCACCGACTTACAGGGTGAATAGGTGAAATCGATGAACTTGATTTCGCTGCGCCGCATCCGGTCGCCCTCTGCACCGAGGAGACTGAACTGACCCTTTAAAGCCACAAGCAGACTGTCCCGAGTGATTTCCCGGTCATCGATTCCCAGCCGCTTGGCCAGATTGCCCGACCACCTTCCCGGAGTCCGATCCTCCTGAGAATAGTAATCGCCCACTTGAAGATGGGTTTCAAAATAGGCCATCGCCGCATCGACCGACCGGCCTTTGTGACAACTGATCACAAGCCCCCTTTTGTGGGAGACCCTGATTTCAATAGCTCGAATTGCATCAAGCCATTCCCGCACAGAAGCCCTCTCTACCGTGATGTCACCTGCCTCACCTGTCACATCGAGCCGACTTTTTTACCTCCAACTGAACAATGAAGGATGTGAAGCATGATGTGACTTTTAAGTAACAGAACAAAGACGAAACAAAACGTCCTCTGAAACTGGAGAGAAAGATGTTATTTGGGAGGTAAACACTTAGGTCGACCTTTATACAATATGCTTGATTAATGGCCCCTGTCGTCTAGGACCGAATGATGTCGCACGCTCTTCCCAAAGGTTCCGCAACGCGCTTGGCTTACCTCGGATTGTTTGGGCTTTTCTTGTTGGTTCTCTTGGTCTGGTCGAAGACGGGCGCGCAGGTGGCTTCCTCGTCTCCATTGATCGCGCTCTACCCGATGTCTGGGACTGATACGGTATTATCGGACACGTCTGGGAACAACCTCGACGGGACGTTAACTAATTTCTCTAATCCTACTTTTGGATCCGGCCCGATCCAAAACACCAATTCGCTCGTTTTCACAAACAACGCTATAGCTTCCGTAGATCTTTCTCACAGTACGGCATCGTTTTCGACCTTTACATTTGCCACCATTTTTCAAAGCACTGCGACTTTATCAAACGGTGTTCCACTTGCGACGGGAACCGATACGGCGGGTGATTCTTGGGTCGTCCAGATGGGGACCAACGGCCAACCGACAGTGACATTGACCGATCCCAAAGGCAATCAACAGGTGGTTACCGGCTCGAACGCAATAAGCCTGTTAGACGGCAACTGGCATAGTATCATTTTGACTCTCAATTCGACCACGGCTCGGTTGTACACCGATAATATTGCCACGGAATCCGCTATCAAATGGTCCGCCGGTTCATCCAAACAACTTTCGCTCGGTAGCGTTCAAGACGCTCCCTTTAAGTTTGGGCAAACGGTGCTGCTAGGAACCGCTTTGGACGCTAGCCAGGTTTCCGCGCTCGGCCTCACGTCGCCTTCCACAGCCGCAAATCTAACTCCCATCGCGTTCTCGTCGAACTCGAGCGGCTCAAAAACCACTTCATCAGCGACTTCTGCTTCGGGCAATGCGCAGTCAGCGCAGTCAGCCGGTATTCACCCGCTTGTGAGCGGCAATCTGTTTACAATTGTTGCCGGGAACAATCAGATCGTTCCGGTGAGTACGTTTGCGACCAATTCCCTACAGGTCAAGCTCACCAATTCATCGGGAACAGCGATTCCCAATTACCCAATCGCCTTTGCTCTTCAAACAGGCTCTGACGGTGGATTTTCCACCACAAGCGGCGGGACGACCTCCTCAACCTTAACCATCAATACGAACAGCTCGGGTATTGCCACCATCTACTACGAATCCAGTACCGACCTTCTCAAGAACAACCTCATCACGGCGACTGACACCACCGATTCGCTGGTGGTCACGTTTACCGAACACTGCGGAACGCAAACGGGACTCGTCACATGGTTCGCAGCAGATCAGGTCAATGGAACTGGAAACGCCGAACCATCCAACGGAGCCTCGATTGGTACATGGACCGAGTTGGAGCAATCGAACAATGTCACGCAGGGAACAACGTCGTACCAGCCGACGTTTGTTGCCAGTGACATCAACAGCAAACCTGCCGTTCACTATAACGGAAGCCAATCGCTCACTAGTTCGGTAAGCTTGGGGTCGAGTATTGACGGAGCCTTAACCATCTTCGCGGTCGGCTCAACAACGAGTCCGTCAGCCTACCAAAGCTCGGTTTGGCTGGGTACTATTGCGCTCAGGTCCGGACGAGGCACTGGGTACTATAATGGTGCTGAATATTTCGACACTGATGGCTCAACGGCTTCGGGAACCAGTGCTCCTAACGCCAACACCCCCACCATCGAAGGAGCTACGCTTGATTCCACCCTAACTCAGGCGACCCTTTACCAAAATGGCAGTGTGACAACCACAGCGACACTTTCAGGCCTGCAGAACGTTAATCCAGGATTTGGAATTGGTTGTATTCCCGGACAAGCCACGGGTTGGCAAGGAAATCTTCAGGAAGTGCTGGTGTATAATCACGTTGTCACCTCCACTGAACTGGCCGCAATCAATCAGTATCTGGGCGACAAGTACGGGATCTACACGCCCAATGCGACCTGGTACACGCAAGGAGTTTACGCTCCCTACGCCAGCGAAATTCAGCGTAATCACTGGAACACGACCCAAGCCACTGCATACATCGCCCTGCAATCCAACTCCTCAGGAGTCGTCACCACAGGCCTTCTTACATGGTTTTCAGCCGACCAGTTGAACGGCACGGGTAACTCGTTGCCGAACAACGGGGCCGCCGTATCGTCCTGGACCGATTTGGCTGAAGGCAACAACGTTACCGCAACAGGAGCAACGCCGGTTTTTGTGGCAACCGACATCGACAGCAAGCCCTCAGTAAGCTTTAGTGGTCAATACCTATCAAATCCGATTAATATGGGCAGCTCGTTAAATGCCGACATGTCCATCGTGGCGGTGGCATCAACAACGACAAGTGGTTCCGCAGCCGAAGAATCAATCGAAATAGGTGCTGCCGTTAGGGCAACCAATCGGAATCTTGGCTATTATACTTCGCAAGAAACGCTAGACTTTAACCAAGTCAATTGTTTCGGGGGTCCAGTACCGAACGCCAATACGTTTACTGAGGAGACAGTGACTGTTAATTCCGCTGTTACGCAAGCGAACTTCTACCAAAACGGAGCTGCTTCCCCCAATTCGCCTGTTTCAATATCGGGAGCCCTCAATGTATCTGCCGGCATCACGATCAGTCCCTCGGGGGCGTATTGGTCGGGCAACATTCAAGAAGTGCTTGTTTACGATCACCAACTGACCTCCACTGAACAGAACCAACTGAATCAATACCTAGGGGATAAGTATGGGTTCTACACTCCGACAGCCACCTGGTTCACCCAAGGCGCCTTCGCTCCCTACAGCGCTGAGATCCAGCGTAATCATTGGAACAAGACTCAGGCCAACACCTACATCGCCCTGCAATCAAACACCTCCGGCGTTGTCACCCACGGTCTCATTGGTTGGTACCATGCAGACACCATTACGGGCGTTTCCAATGGCAGTTCCGTCTCTTCGTGGACCGATTCCGCCATGGGGAATACGGTTACTCAAAGTTCGAGCACGTACGAACCGACGTATGTCTCCGCTGCCAATGAAACAACGGGTCAACCGGCGCTTCGTTTTAATGGAACTGAGGGGCTAACGAATCCCAATCAGATCACCGGCTCCACCAGCCAGGATATGACGATCATCGGTATCGGTTCGTCGTCAAACACGAGCGCAGTTGGCTATATTGCGGTACTAGGTCAGCCCGGCCTGAACGTTCGTGGTTTGTGTTACTCGGAATCATTGCAGGATTTTCCGGTGAATGCTTACTCCCCACTCGGAGGACCGGTACCTAGTGCCAACACTTTCACTCAGCAAACAGGAAGCTTGGATAGTACGGGAAGAATCGTCACTTTTTATCAAAACGGTTCGCAGACCGCGACCGACACCCTTCCCGCCGCCGCTGCGCTCCCGCTCGCAGCCGGAATTTGTGTCGGCTATAATGGTTACAATGGTATTCCCAGCAATTGGCAAGGGTGGCAGGGGGATCTTTCAGAAGTGCTTGTTTACGATCACCAACTAACATCGACCGAAATGGCCCAGGTATCTACCTATCTAGCGGTAAAGTACAATCTCCCGCTGCCTCCGACCTTGCCTGCGCCGACGATCTCACCTGCTTCGGGCTCCTACTCCAGCCCGTTGTCTGTCACGATCACCCCATACAGCTCCAGCTTCGCGGTTCACTACACCTTAGATGGGACAACCCCAACGATCAATTCGCCGCTCTACTCAGGACCGATTTCACTGACATCGAGCGCGTACGTCGCGGCTATTGCCTATGCCAATAGCGGAGCCGATAGCAGCGCAGTCGTCGGTACACAATATTACGTGAACGATTCGGGACAAACAGGTCTGCCCAAACCCCCGACTGCGTTAACCACCACGCTGATTTCCTCGAGCGAAATCGATCTGGCCTGGACATTACCCACGGGAGCGGTCACGTACCAAACGGTGGAGGTCTATCGCAGTGTCAATGGTGGCGCTTACGAACTGTTTGCCATTCTGCCTGTGACCTCAACGACCTTCAAAGACACGACGGTTTCTGCGGGCAATAGCTACTCCTATTCCGTAGGCACCTTTAACGAAGATGGTATCGCTTCTACATCCAATTCCACCGGTATTACCCCGACGGCTCCAACAGCCATTTCAATCACCGTCACCACGCCTTCCGGAGCCATTAACCTGCCGTGATATGATTAAAAATTCTCTCTTACTCGGTCTTGCTTTGGTCAGTGTCGTCTGCCCCGCTTTCGGGCTCGATACGGTCACATTCGCTCCTGAAGATGGGTTCAAGCACGACGCTGCCGAGGTTAAGCTGACATTTAATCCAGACGTAACTGTCGATGCAGGCACGTACACGGTAACTGTGGGAGGATACACGGGTTCATTCGAAGTGGCCGCAGGAGGAACGATTACCCAGGTTACGGGTGCGATCCATTTTGACGTCAACAAACCGAGTTCCGTCTTTATCGATGCACCCCTTGAAGGCTGGGCTTATGACAGCAACCACCTGTTGCCCTCGATAAACGGGCAAGTCCCTTACTCCGTCACCGTTCCAGACGGCAGCAGCTTCAAAAGCCACATCCGCGCTGGGCAATTGTGGCAGCTTTTCAGAACCATTGGTGGCAATCCCTACGGCACGACGTTCACCATCAAAGACAAAGCTTGGGGCGATCTCTATTCGGTATCGTTCCAGGATTTGTCCCCAGCCCTCACCATAACGGTCACCACGCCTTCTGGAGCCATTAACCTGCCGTAACACCACATTTATGAAAAGTCGCCTCCTTATCTTTGCTCTGTTGAGTTGTATTTGCCCCGCTGCGTTTGGGCTGGACACGGTTTCCTTTACTGTTGGGCCGGGCTACATCAACGACGTCATCGACGCGCATTTGACAATCTTTTCGAATGCCAACGCGGCAACGGGCACCTACACAGTAAACGTGGGAGGAATCAACGGCTCTTTTGTAGTGGCTCCAGGCGGAACGATTAGTCAGGTCACGGGAGCGGTCCATTTCGTGACGGGGCAAAGCTCAGAGGTCTACATTGACGTCCAAACCGAAAACACATCATTAGAAGCCAACGCCTACACATATAACCAAGGCCACACACTTCCCACTGCACAAGGACAACCTTTTACTATAACTTACTCGGTTACCGCCCCCAACAACTCCGTGTTTTGGAGTCACACCGAATCGTATGCCGGTCAATATTTTTGGGAACTGGTCAACACTCTAGGCGGCAACCCTTATGGCAACACCTTCACAGTTAACGCACGTAAACCCAGCGGGAACCAATTTTGGTATTACCTCTATTTGGGCGGCAACCCGGAACCGTGCCCGACCTGCTCTGCCGGAAATGGCGGGAGTTGTCCCACATGCGCATCACGGGCCATGGCGACTTATTCGCTCGATAAATTGCGGGGCTCATTTCGGATCACTGATACACCAGCTGCGTACAGTGTACCCGTAGGCCCTTCCATTGGATTTACGCTCAACTACAACCAAGCCAATCTGGGTCAACTTCCGGTTCAACCCTTCGCTAATGTCAGCCCGAACTGGACCTATAATTGGCTCAGTTACATCACCAATGGCCCTGATGACAACACTGGCAACGTCACACGGTTTGCTCCTGGTGGCGGCACCGAATATTATTTCGGGTTCACGCCCACCGGAGTAGGTGGCGTCTATAACCCGGCCACCGGCCTCTACAGCTTCTACCAAAATTCAGCTCCGGAACGCTCCTCACGCGCCACGCTCAACTGGGACCCGACCAAAGTCCAATACACCCGGAACCTGCCCGACGGCTCCTCCGAAATTTACGGCAAGCTCGTCGCCAGTGGCGGGACCAACTACTACCTGCTCACGCAAACGACCGACGCTCAAGGCAACATTGTCAAGCTGGCGTATGATTCGAAAGGACGCTTAACCACGATCACGGATGCCATCGGCCAGGTCACGACCCTCTCCTATGGATTAACGGGTAACCCGCTTTTAATCACCAAGGTCACCGATCCGTTCAGTCGCACGGCGATGTTCCAGTACGACAAGCAAGGCCGCCTCATTTCTAGTACCGATTCCATCGGCATGATTTCGTCGTTTACGTACGATTCCAACAACAACGTCAATTCGATGACCACGCCGTATGGAACGACGACGTTCGCCCTGGAAAGCGATGTCTATCACAATGCCGTCAACGTCACGAACCCGCTGAGCCAAACCGAACGCGTGGAACTGCGCTACAACAGCGTCAGTGCTATTCCGGATTCGGATGCCACCGCCATCGTTCCGACGTTCAACTCAGCCAACCTCCCGACAGGCTTTAGTTTGACCAACTCCGGTTTAAGCTCCAACAACACCTTTTATTGGGATCGCAAACAGTACGCCGCGCATAACCCGATCCAGTACACCGACGCCCAAATCACTCACTGGCAAATGGGCACGTACGGCCTGAGCCCGGCCCCTGCCAGCACCAAGCAACCGCTCGAAAATCGGGTCTGGTACGTCTATGCCGGTCAAACCACTCCCAACTTCCTTGATGCCGTGAGCGATCAAACCAACCCGTGCGCTGTGGGTCGCGTTCTTGACGACAGCACGACCCAAGCGATGTATTCAAGTTACAACACGCAAGGCCACATCACGCAATCGATGGACCCAATTGGCCGCACAACCAATTACACATACGACACAGCCACGGGAATCGACCTGCTCACTGTCACGCAAAAGAACGGTTCGGGCACCGATCTTTTAAGCACTTTGGCCTACACGAATGGTACTCAAACAACCGACATTCATTTGCCGGTTTCTTCTATCGATGCCTCAGGTCAAACCAGCACGATGAGTTACAACGCGCAAGGCCAAATCTTGACGTCAGTCGATCCGAAGAGTGAAACAACCACGTACACCTACACGGGCCCCAGCGGAACTGGCGTGGGCAACTACATGACCACCGTCACGGCACCCATGACCGGAGCGACAACCAGCTACACGTACGATTCAGTGGGGCGTGTGGCCACGGTCACCGATAGCGAAGGTTATAAATTGACTTACAGTTACGATAACCTAGACCGACGCACGCTTGTCACTTATCCCGATTCAACTACTGACCAAACCATCTACCAATATTTGGATGTAATCAAAACGATTGATCGCCAAAGTCGCACGACCTTAAATCAGTACGACGCGATTCGTGAGGTGCTTCAAACAACAGATGCTGATAATCGAACCACCAAGTATGCGTGGTGTTTATGCGGTGGCTTGGCGCAGTTGACCGACGCCAATAACAACGTCACCACCTGGACACTCGATTTGCAGGGGCGCGCCACCGCAAAGACGTACGCCGATAGCACCCAAATCACGTACACCTACGAAAACACCACCAGTCGCTTGCATCAAATGCAGGATGCCAACGGGAACAAAGCCGTTTACGCCTACAACGAAGATAACACGCTTTCTGGCACAACCTACACGCCGGGGACTGGCATCGCCGCCACACCGAACGCGAGCTTCACGTATGACCCGGCCTATAACCGCGTCAAAACGATGGTCGATGGTGTGGGCACAACGACTTACACCTACAACCCTGTTCCGACGACCGGGTTACCCGTAACAGGAGCCAATATGCTCGGTTCGATCAGTGTTCCTGTGGGTGCGGGGAATGGGGCGACAATCGCCGGAACTGCTGCCGTGGCGTACACCTACGATCAACTGGGCCGGGTCACAAACCAAACCATCGATGGATCTTCCAATAATAGCATTGCTGTGGTATACGATTCCCTAGGAAGAGTAACAAACGTTACCAATCCCTTGGGTGCCTTTGTCTACGCGTACGTCGATACGACGAGTCGACTCCACACGTTGACCTATCCCACTTCCACCGGGTTGGTCAGTACCATGAGCTATTTCCCGAATCAATGTCCATCAGGGACGGGCAATGGAGATCAACGTCTTCAAGAGATCAGTAATGCCAAGGGGGCCACGAACATTTCCAACTTCGAGTACACCTATAATCCTGTGGGTACAATTGCTACCTGGCAACAACAGACCGATGCGAATGTGGCGACTCAATACGCATTGACCTATGATAATGTGGATCAGTTGACAAACGCGGTAAACACGAACACCAGCACCCATGCGGTGGTTAACAGCAACCTGTTTGCCTACGATTTAATGGGTAATCGCCTAGCGGAAACCACCCAGACCAGTACAACGAGCGGGCGCTTCAACACTCTCAATCAGTTAACCGGGCTAAGTTCCGGTGCGCTAGCGAGCACGGTTGCCGGCCACACAAACATCCCGATCACGAGCGCCACGATCAACACGCTACCGGCAACGATTAGTAATAGTACTAACTTTACCACATCGGTTCCTTTACCAAGCGGCAATTCAGTTGTCACCATTCAGGCTTCCAACGCCTCCGGCACCGAAGACAACCAAAAGGTGCAGGTGGCTTCCACCACCGGCCCTGTACCGCTGAACCCGACCTACGATGCCAATGGCAACTGCCTGAGCGATGAAACGGGCAAAGCGTTCACCTGGGATGCGCTGAATCGCCTGATCACCATCACCTATCCGCCGGTGGGTCTTACCCGTCTCTCGGGCACCGTGATCGGAACAGCCGGTTCCTATAATAACAGCGGCAACACCATTGCCAAAGTCTTTGATGGCGACATTACCACCTACTTTGACGGTCCCACCGCCAACGGTTGCTGGGCGGGGCTCGATCTTGGTTCAACCAATACCTCGGCGGTAACCTTTATCCGCTACACCTGTCGAAGCGGGTACGGCTCCCGGATGGTCGGTGGAATGTTCCAGACTAGCTCGGCATCGGATTTCAGCAGCGGAGTTGTCACTCTCTCCACCATTTCGGCCACACCTCTTAACGGCCATTCCTACACCATCGCAATCTCTGGAGCCACCGTCCAACGGTACGTGAGATATCTTTCCCCCAACAACAGCTACGGAAACATCGCTGAACTGGAGTTCGACACCGGAGGCACCGCCCCTGCCGTGGCCACCAGCAACTTCGCCTACGACGGCAGTTCCCGCCGCACTTCCATCATCGAGAAAAACAGTTCTGGTACCGTCATCAGCACCAAACTCTACGTGTGGGTGGGCAATTCCATGGCCGAAGAACGCAACGCCACTAACGTCGTTCAAAAACGATTCTACGGCCAAGGCGAACAACAGTCGGGCACGGCGTATTTCTACACAGCTGATCACTTGGGTTCCACGAGAGAGTTTATAAGCACTACGGGAGCGATTACGTCCCGTTTATCGTATGATGTATATGGAAGAACAACCGTCGTATCAGGAACGACGTTGCCAACGTTCCAGTTTGCGCACTATTATAGTCATACATCGAGTGGGCTCTATTTAACTGAAGCTGGCGACGGAATCAGCACTGGACGACCGTTTGATTCTAATACTGGTCGTTGGCTCTCAAAAGATCCTATCCAAGAATCTGGCGGGATCAACCTTTATGGCTATGTCGCAAACGATACGGTTGATGAAATTGATTCGTTCGGGACGACTCTGAGTAAACAAGCTATTTTTCCACATTTAACTCCTAGCACGCTATATAGCGTCCCTACTCCCACCATAGGCGTACCCCCGGTGCCAACCCTTCCTCCCGCCATGCTACCACACTTTTCCCCGAATCCGACTATTCCTCCTCAAATTCCGCAGCCTCCGCTTACTAACCAAGGACCATATCTTCCTCCAGTTCCAACGCTCCCTCCTGCGGTTCTGGCGCCGCCTTGGAAGACGACTCCGACACCATCGCCCACTCCGACTCCTAGTCGATTTCCAACACCAACGTGCACCCCTGCGCCTTGATGGAACACCGAAAACAAAGGGCCCATAGCGAATGGCTACGGCCCGAATTAGAACATTCCTGGCTAGAGTTTACTGTTATATTGATATTAACGCTCGGGCCTTTCATGTTTTCAGAATTCTTTGGGGGGTACATTACTTTATTTACAATCGATTCATATTCGGGAGGCATTCTAAGTACATGCACTACTGAAGTACTCATACTTTCTCCGTTTTTATTCTATTTGTTTCTGAGGGGTTGGAGGCTTAATGATTTTAGATTGACAGCTAATCTTAAAACTCTATTTATCGGGATTTTATTATTTTTTATAATATATCTTGCAAACTACACTTACTACTACGCACATCTTGTTGCACAACATCCAGACATCCCCATTCACTTCATCCCATCCAGGCAACCAACTCTTGCGTTTACTGGTCACATAAATTGGCTTGTGTTAGTAACAGTTGGAATTATCGACCCGATTTATGAAGAACTTATTTTAATGGGTTATATTTTCAATCAACTTGAAAAGAAAATATCAACTGAGCTCGCCGTTTGTTCTGTTGCCGCCTTGAGAGTACTAATGCATCTCTATCTCGGATCTACATCGGTTTTACCTTTTTTTGTGTTGGGTTTCGGCTTCTCGGTTGCATATGCTATCGAACGACGTTTGACATCATTGATCATTGCGCATGTTCTTTACGACATTGCCGCACTGTCAATGACTAAATTACTTCTCGACCCGAATATCGTGGATTAGATGGACGAGCGCATGCACTCGAACTGTTGAACTGTTCGCCCACCGGGAACGAGGATTTAAGGGCGCTGCCAAATAAGGTCAACTTGCCGACACCCATCGACTAACGACCTGCCAGCAACCTGCCTAACTAAGAGAGCCGACCAAAACAAAATACAAATAACAGTCACCATCCACCACTATCCATCATCAATAACGGCAGGGATGCAAACCCCGTTCCCCGTTGTGCCGCGCCTGTTCTGAAGTCGGCCGTTTTCTGTTGGTGTGAGCTTCCCGGGACCAGCACGAATTGTCGACCTGCTCGGAAGCCCTCAAACCCAAACTGAGGGTTTGGTTTTCGGTCTCGAGCCTGCCGACAATCAGACAGGTTGCTCAACAAGGTTGGGCGGGAGGGCTGGACCGCAGCAGGTGCGAGGAAGAACCCTTCTCGTTGTTCAGGGGAATAAAATTTGGACCGGGTAAGGAGTTGATATTACTACCAACTCCTCCCCTTGGAACCGGACTTGAAAGTTTCCCTTCATCCGGCTCGAGCCGTGAGAAGTCCTGCTGTAGAAGGCAGAACCGAGTCATGTTACGGGAGGCTGTTTCGGGTTCATTCGAATGCCAAACTTCTTAAAGAGGGGGCGCTCTTCAAAATACGAATACCAGGCCGGGTCGAAAGGATTGGCATCGATTCGAAGTCGGCGGAAACGGACGATGCGTACCTGACTCAAGCAGAGTAGCTTGGCCCAGATGCTTTGCCCCTTATCGGTCCGTTTTCCGGTATCCGCAGCAAACACCTTCTTGCCATTAAAGTATCGCCAGTACTTATGGACGATCCAGGGAAATGGCTTGTGCTGGTGGCGGCGTTTAGCCCAGAACCAGAGACAGTTTTGCACGGCGATTTCCATCCAGCAAAAGCGGCGTTTGGACACCGCATGCCGATGGTAATTGGACCAGCCGCGCAGGATGGGATTGAGTTGTTTGATCACGGCCACTTGGTCGAGGGCACCCGAACGGTCGATGGCCTGCCGAACTTTATCCAAGCACGCGAGGGTGTTTTTCTTGGAGGGTTGGATCAGCAGGGTACCGTTGTACTTGCGTACGTTTTGGCCGACGAAATCAAACCCTTTGTCGATATGCGTGATTTTGGTCTTTTCGGGTGAAAGGACCAGCCCTCGGTCGCACAAAAACTGCTCGACCAAGGGACGCACTTCATTTTCAAGCAAGGTTTTATCCGCTGCGGTGATAATGAAGTCATCGGCGTACCGTACCAAGTGGACTTTGGGGTTATGGCGGAGGCTCTTCTTAATTACGATGGGAAATCGTTCTTTCAGAAGGCTTTCCAACCCATCCAAGGTCATGTTGGCCAGGGTTGGGGAAATGATCCCGCCCTGAGGAGTTCCCGCGACTGTGGGGAACAGGGTTCGATTTTCGACAAAACCGGCCTTTAACCACTTACTCAGGATGCCCCGGTTCATGGGAATGTTCCGCAGCATCCAATCGTGACTGATATGATCAAAACATCCTTTAATATCACCCTCCAAAATCCACTGGGGCGAGTACTCCTTGGACAAGATGCCGTGGCATTGCTCCAAGGCATCGTGGGTGGACCGTTCGGGGCGAAATCCATAGGAGTTTCGATCCGCCAGGGTCTCCGCAATCGGGATCAGGCCGAGCAGGTGAAGTGCCTGCATCGCTCGATCCTTCATGGTGGGGATGCCCAGCGGGCGAAGCTTACCGTTGGATTTGGGGATGTAAATGCGCCGTAACGGCTGGGGCCGATAGCCCCGACCGCCCAGCGACTCAATCGCCACTGCTTTGCTGGCCAGAGTCTTCCAGAGAACCCGGTCGACTCCCGCCGTGCGTTTGCCTTTATTTTCCGTAACTCGTTTCACGGCCAAGGCTCGACCGGAAAACGAATGGGTCAAGAGTCGCTGCAAGGCTTGCACCTTGCCCCAACGCTTTTCCCGTATGCTCTTGACGATACGCGCTTGCAGCCTGCGCACAAATTGCTCACACTTTTTCCAGTTGATCTGGTTCCAGTTGAGCGCTTTATCGGAGGGCGCACACATGGGGTTAACCATGTTCATTTGACATTCCCTCCTAAGCAGGTTCTACGAACTCTCTCGTCATTCACGACCAGTTGGAAGTGGGCACACTTTCGTGTTGAAGATCGTCTTCTATCCGTTCCATTACAGAACAGCATTTGCTTTTTCCAACCTCTCATACCCGCTATCTCATCAGTGCTCCTTACGGAGACGCCTGCCCAGTGAAGGCAAGATATCGGGCTTATCCTGTTTCGATACAAGTACACGATTGGTTTAGTCTCTGATAGTATGCCGGCGGTTCTGTGATCCGTGTGCTTCCCGTCTAACAGAAGACAACTCACCGCTTTACCATTTTGGTCAGAGCCTACCAGCGTTTTGGGCTCTTTCGTATTAACGACACTTTTACTCAGTTCACTTACATTAGACTTGCCAATCAGCCTGTCCCTATGCCCAATTAACGCTATCAGGCTCAGGGCACACTTCACAGTGAGCCCCGCCTCATGATGAGGATGGGATGATGTCACGGCAGCTTTTGACCCGGGAGTTACCCCCCGCGCCAATGCCGCTAGGCTACTGCGGACGGAACCGCAGGTTCTTCTTATGGTGTCACCTGACTTCATATAGAACACTACTTGTATCAACATCAGTTCGCAACAGACGCAATACGTTTATGCTTTTGCATAAGATTGATTGCTGGTGTCAAAAGGCGTCAAAAAGCGTCTTGGCTGAAGAGAAACGGCAACCGTTTGAAGCCGAAAAAAGCGCAGGGTGCCAGAAGGTTGTCAAAAGGCGTCAAGAAGTAGCCGAATCTCTTCAAGAAGCGTCCGTATGGCTTCAAAAAGCTTCATGGAGGCAGCTAAGAAAAATTGGACCTGGAACGATGGAGACCCGCCTCGTTGTTATGGTTCAGCATATCGAAATGGCGCTACAGGAAAGCGGCTATGGGTGCCACAGGAAGTGGCAGGCAGAGTGACAATCTCTGCCCGATCACAAGAATTGATCGCCCTACTAGCAGAAGACAGAAGGCAAAAGACAGAAAGGCAATAAAGATTAGGTTCGGACCGGGCAGAGCCCTCTCCATCCCCCAGGTTAAAACCTTAGGGGGGAATGTCGTCCTCACATTATTTAGGGTGCTCCTGGCGTCGCTCGGGGCCTGTTCCGGCCCCAAACCCGACCCGAGGGGGAGAAGTTGGCGGGGTGGGGTATAGTCTCGGCTCCCGATGGTCGCTGGCGTTGTCTGCACACCGTCCGCAATGGCTCTGCGCAAGTGCAATCCCTTTGAGCTAATGAGGAATCTTTCGGGCTCATTCGGCTTGCCTAAAAACACACGACTCCCGACAATCTTCCGCGCTAAATCCGCCCCACTTCCAATCCACAAGTTCACTCACCAAACCGATCCCACTGGCACCATCTCCACGTCACCAACGCCGCCAATCTTCACACTAGAAAATGCGCTTCAAACCAAGCCTTTACGACCGCCTTGCCCGTCCCAATCCCGCCAACAATCCCGCACGAAATTGCAGCCTTCACATCTCCTGTTAAGCAAATAAAAGCATGATGTTCTAGTGTATCCATCTTTTCCAGAGGTGCGATATAAAATTGCTCTACTAAACCCCACGTAGTCGAGGATGGTGTTACAGGTGCTTGACCTGTAAATCCTGGAGGAGGGGTTCCGGTGAAACATATAGCCGGAGCTGGTTGTTCTTAATATGTGGAAGCAATACCAGCCAATGCTGAATTAGTGCTGAAAAATGGGAGATCGACAGGGTTTGGTCCTAGATCGATTCTGTAGTCAGCATTTTGATGTGTTGAAGCAAAAGTTGGTCCTGGAGTGGTGCTATTATTTTCGTTGTTCATATCTAAATTAAATCGCTTTCGCTCCTTGAGCAATCAGGAGAGCCTTGACGACCCTAACAATCTTTTGCTGTTGGTGGCGAAGAAGCTTGCTCACTTCTTCAAAAACCCACCGAGCTTTGCCAACAGGACCAGAAACCTTTTTTTGAGGTTCTGACCCCACGATCAACTCATCGGCAGAGGAGCTCCTGCTGATCGCGTGAACTTCTCCCGCTATTCCGTGCTTTTCATGCGCACAGTCTCTAACAGGCATAATATTAAGCTGGTCGAAACTTCCTAAGCCATTTTTGGGTTGGATGTGCATCATCGTCTAAGTACAGGTGTGAAGCATCGTTTCGAGTATTCTTGCGTATACCTGTAATTGTGGTTAGTTTACCTATTAATGGCTGAATCAACCATAGAGTGGACCGATTACACTTTCAATCCTTGGATAGGCTGCGCAAAAATTAGCCCAGGGTGCCTACATTGTTATGCTGAGAGGATGGCCATCCATCGCGCCAACTGGAAAGTAATCTGGGGGAGCAGTGGATCGCGAGTCAGGACGTCCGCTGCTACATGGAAACAGCCACAGACTTGGAATCGGAATGCACAAGGTCTTGGCCGACGTCCGAAAGTGTTTTGCGCGTCACTCGCTGATGTGTTTGAAGATCGGCTTGACCTTGTTACCGTGAGGCAAGATCTATTCCAAGTGATTCAAGCCACGCCGCATCTTGATTGGCTTCTTCTGACAAAAAGACCTCAAAATATCTCGACCATGCTTCCTCGAACTTGGGGAACCAGCGGGTGGTCAAATGTATGGTTAGGGACTTCTGCTGAAAATCAGGAACATTACGACAAAAGAATCGAGTCACTGTTGGCGGTTCCTTCGAGAATCCATTTTGTTTCGGCTGAACCTCTAGTTGGCGAGATACAGATTAGACATGGAAAAGCCGATGGGCTCGACTGGATTATTGTAGGGGGAGAGTCTGGAGCACACTTCCGGGAAATGGACTTGGCCTGGGCTCTTAAAATTCGGGACGACTGTGCTAAGCGTAATGTGACGTATTTTTTCAAACAGCATTCAGCTTATAGACCAAAGTCCAAGGGAAATTTGCTAGACTATAAAACCTATCATTGCTGGCCTGATGATCGTACTTCCAATTCAATCCAGCAAGTCGCCTACATTAACGCACAATAAACAGTTACGATTGGCCCGCAAAACCCCGACTTTTGAACCAGAGCCGTGCAGCGTTAAGTCAGCTAACTTCCATCCTAATACCGACTCATGACTGCGCATCAATTTGGAGGAGATTGGACGAAGACAAAACTGGATAAACTCAAAAGCTATTTGGTGCCTTACACCCAGATTTTTAGTAAAAATAAGCAGGCTGGCTATTTCACAACCTGGTACGTCGATGCATTTGCGGGAACGGGAGCGTGCTATGTCAAAAAGGAAAATCACGAGCCAGATCTTTTCCAAGATTTGGCAGAGCAAACTACTCAAGATTATTTGAAAGGTTCAGCGCTCATTGCCTTAGAGATAGATCCCGGTTTCAAACAGTATCTCTTTATCGAAAAATCGAGTGATCATGTAGAAGAATTGGAAAAGCTAAAGGTTTGTTTCCCTCTTAAAGCAAAATCTATCAAAATCAAAAAAGGTGGGGCAAACGAAGTCCTCAAGCAATGGTGCAAAGACACGCCGTGGCAAAATAACCGTGCCGTCGTCTTTTTAGACCCATACGGTATGCAGGTAGAATGGGCGACATTAAAAGCCTTGGCGGAAACCAGGGCGGTTGACTTATGGTTACTCTTTCCACTTGGCCAAGCTGTCATGCGGCTACTGACCAAGAAGGGCCCGCCTCCCCCGTCATGGGAGAAACGACTAACTACTTTCTTTGGTGAAACAGCTTGGAAGGAACGTTTTTATAAGACATCAATCGATAAGGGACTCTTTGATGAGGATGAAGTATCGATAGAGAAAACAGCCGGATTTGCTGAAATTGGAGACTACATGGTCGAACGTCTAGAGTCCATATTCCCTGCTGTACATCCCAACCCTTATCCGCTCAGGAACTCCCAAAATGTACCCTTGTTTCTACTCTTCTTTGCTGTCGGGAACCCCGATAAAAAAGCCATAAGTTTAGCTATGAAAATTGCCAGTCACCTCTTGAAAAATTCCTAAAAGAGCGGGGCCCACCGTCACGTGTACAGTAGGCAGGAGGCGACGGATTGAGAGGTCTTTTGGACCGGATCGCTGTTCCTTCCGCCTCCTCATCAACCGGGACGTGCGGATTTGCCGCCTTCAGCTTTCGTACGGAACGAGTCATACACGAGAAGTCTCGGAGATTTTGAGCGAATTCGATGACGCCGAGTTTTCGAGCCAGATCCTGAGCATTGTAGCGAACATTTTTATTTCGACGGTCTTTATGTTTCCGATTCAACCTTTGACGCAACCCTATGGCGAGCATGATTATTCACGTCCCGATAGGCACCGCTCACTTGTTCCCGAGCCGGAAAGAGAGTAGGGCTCGGTCAAGGGTAGAAGTTGGAAGTTCCGTCAACGCGGGAACCCCTCCGGATCAAGCACTTTAGGCTCTCCGATAGCCCAAGTGTTGTGCTTCGCGCACACGCCTGCACACAACTTTTCTGTCAATGCTTGCGTATTGTTGCTTGGTTGGCGTCGCATCAGATCTGGTATATCCTGCTTATAGACGCTAGGTTACGTCAAAGCTACGCAATCCTATGTAGATCGAGACTGGGTTCGACCCCCGCCGCCTCCACTCTCTCATTTCAATTATTCTTGCCCGTAAGGCGTTCGTAAGGCAGTAAAAGGAGGTGATACCCTTCCCCGCCTCACAAAAAGCGAAGCCAATTTCCTATCCCCATGTTGTTACTAAAGGCAGTGCCAGCGTAAAAATTTTTCGAATCAACAATGCTTCGCGAGGCGCTGTTTTTGAGGTCACCTGGTCTCGGACTGGTAAACGTTACCGCCAGGCTTGCCGCGAAGAAAAAGAGGCCCTTGAGGTCGCAGCAAAGAAAGCGGAAGCCCTCGACAAAGGGCACGGTGTCTCTGAGCTTGGGATCACTCGAACTCGAAAGCTATCACGCTGCCAAGAAGGAGCTTTCAAAACTTCCTGCGCCATTACCACTTCAATCTGCCCTTGAAGAGTACGTCGCAGCAAAGATCGCTTTGGGTAATATTCCGCTTTTGACTGCCGTTCAGCAATTCACAGTTGAATCACAAGCGAGGAATTTAGAGCCTATTACCGTTTCGGAGCTGCTCCAGGAATTTCTGATCGCCAAGAAGGCTGACGGCCTTTCCGACCGATACCTCAAGGATTGCTGCAATACCTGGTCAGGCTATACGCGATAACTTCGAAAGCATTACAAATCCCACTGGATGGTGGACAGGTGCAGGGGAAGTTTACGCTAGAAGCAAGACGATCGGCTATCTCACTCCACCATATGTGCCTCCCAATACTTTCGTACCTTACTATTAAATGAATCGCAATACCATCGTAATCGTCACATTGCTAGGTATCTTAGGTTTAATGTTATGGAGAATTTCGTCTATTATCGCCATGAACAAACTTCCAATAGACCCACTCAGGCCTGCAGAGCGGGTCGAGAAGCTTGCGAGAAGGGACGCAGAAGCTAGTCTGTACAGCGATCCTGTCGATAAGAAGTGGCCTACGCTAGTTCAAGCAGGTCAGATACAGGTTGATGCTATGCTACGCCTACCGTGGCTATAGAAATCTGTAATGAAGCTGAAAAAGACAGAGACTTTCTGAAGAGTCACGGATACCATACTGAACCGCTGATAAAAAATGTTGATATAGAGGAATCTCAAAGACCAGGTGTACGGTATGTCGCCAAGGTATCTGGCGAATATATGATTAAAACATCAGATGATTCAGTAGCTATAAAAAAGCGATTTAAATGTACGTTCTACTATGGTGACAATAAAGAAGTTACGCCGGGCTTGTTCAATGAATATTGGATTGTAGATTATAGCATTAAAATAAATTAAAACTACTTTTTGTTTGACGCCTTTTTTGCATGGATTATGGATTCGCTGCGAACGCGTTCCAGTTCGAGTTCATCGAGAGCGGAAACGCGACCATAGGTCGTCCAAAGAAAATGAATGGCCATGATCACCCCGAAAACCGCGAGGCCTTCAGTGAGAACCTTCTCGTTATTCACTCGTATTATTTTCACGTCGGGTAAGGCCACTGGAAACGATTCTCGCCAATGCACTTAAGTATTAAGTATCCTGGCTCAACGTTCCCGATATTTCTTACTATTGGATTGGTAACGGCTTATGATAACGCAGAAGCAGTTGATTTTAATGGATTTATTACATAACATGTCACTAAAAAAACCCGATCTCATCATTTCAAGCAAATATTCACTAGCCCTATGCTTAGCTATTGATAAGTTTATATGTCAGTTTAGTTTCAACATTGATAATTATAGCATTTATATATATACTGTAGATCAGTCACTTCTTAAATTACGCTTTAGACCTAACCTCACGAACGAAGAAGAAAACGTCTATGGAGACAGGTCTAAACTGGGAATAAGAGTCTATTATACTTTTAGTACTGATACTCATGAATTGAATGGTCCGTTCACAAACAAATAAGTATTATGTATAAAGGAACTTCGATCCCTCCTTTTTAACGGTCCTGCCAGGGTCCTTTCGGTAAGGCACCGTAAGGCTAAACTCGTGCGAAAACGCGCGATTTCTTGCGATTTTCACTTTTCGAGCTGCTCGTTTATAAAGCTTTTATTTGCAGCAAGTTATCGCATATAATCGCAACAATCAGAACGACTTAGGATGGATTCGACCCCCACCACCTCCACTCTCACATTTCAATTATTCTTGCCCGTACTCATGGAACCCTCTTCCCGCACTAAGCTTTATGGAAAGCAGCTAGCTGTAGGTTCGTCTCTCATCCTGTTTTTTATCGTGGCATTGATTGAGGCCATAAGATTCACCTCGTTAAACATAAATCCTTACGACGAACTTCCCCCAAGAGATCGAGTCAAAAAGCTGGCCACAACTGCTGCAGAAGCATGTTTGACCAGAGTTCCAAATGATAAGAACTTGCCTATCATGATCCATGTAGGCGAGATATTGATTGATTCTAAGGCGGGCATCGCCAATAAAATGATCGACGAAGCCGAAGACGAGGCAGGCTTTCTTAAGAGTCACGGGTACCATACTGAACCACTGATAAAAAATGTTGATATAGAGGAATCTCAAAGGCCAGGTGTACGGTATGTCGCCAAGGTGTATGGTGAATATATGATTAAAACGTCAGATGATTTAGTCGCTATAACAAAGCGATTTGAATGTACGTTCTACTACGGTGAAAATAAAGAAGTTACGCCCGGCTTGTTCAATGAATATTGGATTGTAGATTATAGCATTAAAATAAATTAAAACTACCTTCTGAAGGGAAGGGATTGCTTCGAGGTCTGAAACTCAAGTTTCCTCGAAGCTCTACCCCGAAGTTCGTTGGAAGAAAGACACGAATTTCCCACAGTCAAAATCCGCCTCTACAGAGCAGAGAGCAGAAAAACGGGAATGGTGCTAGTCCTTACCCCCCCGAAGGACTTTGGAACCCTACAAAGCCTAATTGAGTTTGAACGAAACCTATTTGTTTTGGTCCAACGTTTCGCACCTCTCTTATGACTCGTATTCTCCCTCTCGTTGCCGTGTTTGCTTCTATCGTTCCTCTGTCCGCCGCACCGATCGTCGTTCACGAGTGGGGCACGTTTACTTCCCTTCAAGATGAACAGGGTAAGGCGATTCCGCGCATCAATGTCGACGACGAGCCGGCACCGAACTTCGTCTATCAATTCAATGCCACGGGCCCGGCTGTGCATACGCGAGCCGATGGGTGGTTCGGTCTACCGCCGTACGCGAACCACGAAAGCGAGGGCTACATCGCAGGTCATTCGCAGGTCACGCTTCGTTTGGAAACGCCGGTTCTCTATTTCTATCCGCCGCAAGGCGTGCCTCTCGCCAATGTGCCCGCGCTCAATGTTCACGTCGAGTTTCATGGTGGCGTCTTGAGCCAATATTATCCGTATGCGAAACCGGGCTTTGTCGGGAAACCGCCACTCGGTTATGCCTTGGAGAAAACCATCAGTTCACTCGATTGGAAGCGTGTTTTCATTACTGATAAAGGCACGCCGATCGCCACGGACGATTCTGTCTGGACGACCCCAAGGCAGGTCAGCGCTTCGCTCGTTACAGAGAAATCTCCACGCGGCCCTCAGACGGAGCGCTTCCTTTTTTATCGCGGAGTGGCCCATCTCGATTCTCCATTAAAAGTGACAAGTGCGAAGTCTCCCGATGGCTCTTCCCTATTCACGATCACGCCACAAACGCCTCAACCGCTGCCCTTTACAAAAGCTTGGCTGGTCCAGATCCAGGCCGATGGATCGACCGCTTTTCGCGAGTTCTCGCTTGCCGCTCCTGCCGAGACCAACTCGTTCACACCCAGCGATTTCTCCGCGCAAAATCTCGATCAATTGAAGGCTGCCATGCACCAGGGACTAGTCGAGCAGGGTCTCTACGATGACGAAGCCACTGCCATGCTCGATACTTGGCAGCTCTCCTATTTCAAGAACCCAGGTTTGCGCCTCTTCTATCTCGTCCCCGCGGGCTGGACGAATACGGTATTGCCTCTCAAAATAACCGGCGGGGAGACTCAGATCACCCGAGTGATGGTGGGTCGAATTGAGTTGATCGACGATGCGGAACGGGAATCCCTGAATCGATTGCAAGCGGGGCCACTTCCCGATCTACAAGCCTTCGCCCGTGAAGCACAGGCCAAGTTGATTCAGCTCCATCTTCCGCCGGAGCAACAGCAACTCTTTTACCAGGGTGAAAAGCCGCTTTCGGACCTGGGCATTACCATTCCTCCGCTACTCCAAGATTATCTGAGCCTCGGTCGTTTTCGGGATGCTCTGGTAAATCACGAACAAGAAACCAATCCCAGCAAAGCCCTTGCTGACTGGATTCGTCAGAATGCTACGGCTAACGATTAGCTCATCAGATTCGGGTGCAGTGGTTTACTGGCTTAGTGACGTCAAGTTTTTGTCCGGTGTAACGCTCTCCTCATGAACCGGTTGAGTCGATTCAACTGAGCGCCAAAGGCGCGATCCATATTATAGCCTGGTATGAGGGCGGCTGATAAGCCGTCCGAAGTGCCAGTTAGAGTTCCAACGGAAAGGTAATCCGTGGCCTACCGTTCTGATTTTTTTACTGATGTCTCCACAAGGTCGACATGGAAACATGTTGAGAATGAACAATTTGCACTACTAAGCGCAGTTGATCCTCACGAATCACGCAGCTTTGCGGGGTCCGTGTCTCGACATGGGCGATTTCGAGCAGCTTGTTGCCTTCGTTTTACGATTTCACCGGGGCGTTATCGAGTGCTCGTGCGGCGAGCACTCCACTCAGAACGGCTCCTTCCAGAGTCGCGGGTAAGCCGGTGTTCGTCCAATCGCCCGCCATCCAAAAATTGCGCCAGGGCGTTCGCTGCGAGGGCCGCAGGGCTTCGACCGTAGGGGTGGTCGCAAAGGTTCCGCTCTTGGCCTTGTAATAGCGGCGATGCAGCACCTTCGCCTCTTTCGCTTCCGGGATGAATTTACGCATCTCGCGCATCGTTAATTCTTCCAGTTCAGCAGGCGTCTTGTCGTCCAGTTCCCTCGCCCCACTAATCACAGCGGTGACGACATGCCCAAGCTCGTTCACGTCGCCGTCGTGGATCATCTCGCGATTGAAAAGCCAGTGGAGCGGAGAGTCGAGAAACCCAATAAACGCCTGTTTTAGAACCACGCGATCGAGCCACAAATGGAGGCTGATGATCGGTGACTCGCCCATCTTTCCACAGCGTTCCGACAGCTCATGGCCTTTCGGTAAAAGTCCGCGCATGACATACCATGGCACAGCGCTAACGACCGACTGAACCGGAATCGCATTACCCGAACTCAGCCGCAAGCCCACCACTTGATCACCACTGAACTCGAGTCCGGTAACCGCTTCATGTCGGCGAATCGAGCCGCCGCACATCTTCAAAATTTGCTCCACTTCATTTGCGAAGAGATTGCCGAGCCCCACGCGACTCAACAGGATCTTTGAGTCCTCCGGCGCTCCATTGAACGAACGCTGAATTACGGTCGCAAAAAGCGATGCAGACGCCCGTTCGCACGGCTCGTTGAGCGCCGAAATGCAGAGCGGTTCCCAGAGCGCGCGGATCACATTTTTCGTTTGGCCCAGGCGCTTCATCCAGACGGTCGCCGTCTCAGTTGGGCGTGGTCGAAAACCGAAGCGCAGTTTTGTGACCAACCAACTAGCGACGATCTTGTCCTCTAAATTCAACTCAGCAAAGTGGACGAGCGCCGAGAACAGATGGAAGGGTTCCCGCCACGTCGCGGTTAATGAGCTCTTGCCCTTGTTGCTCACGAACGGCACATCCATACGCTCGGGCGAAAAGACGCGCGCTTCCACGCCGAAGTGCCGGATCAATTTCAGGGTCTCGTGGTAGCAGCCCATGAGCACATGCTGCCCGTTATCCATCACCTGTTTTGTCTTCGTATCGATGAAGCTGTTCCCTCGCCCACCTAGGCACGCTCGCGTCTCAAAAATCGTCACGCGATGCCCCCGCCGCGTCAACTCCGTCGCCGCAGAAAGGCCCGCCCAACCGGCCCCGATCACCACCACATCACGAGGCGGTGCGGGTCGGTATTTGACGCGCTTGCCCTGCCGCCACGCCCGCAGCATCAGCCCGGCCTTCTTCCACTTTCCGAACTTGATGAACGGGGTCTCAATGACGTTGAACTTGCGCTTTTCGATCTCGTCTAAGATCGCTTCGTACGTCTCACGCATCCCCTCAGCAGTCACTAAGGCGGCGCGATCTTCCGCAGGGAGAAACCGGTGGGCCCGTGCATAAAAGTGTCGTGCGCGATGATGCTGAAACCGCAGCAATTGCCGGAATCCCTCGGACCATTTTCCGTGCACCACATCGTGCTCTGTCACGCCAAACCGTTCCAGCTCCTCGATTGGCAAATAGATTCGGCCCAACTCGGCGTCCTTCCGCACATCGCGCAGAATATTCGTGAGCTGAAACGCTTTCCCCAGTGCTACGGCATAGTCCTTGGCCTGCGGACTTTTACAGCCAAAAATGGCGATGCTCACGAGGCCTACGGCGCTCGCCACTCGATAGCAGTAAAGATCGAGCTCCGCGTACGTTTTATACCGGTGCTTTTCTAGATCCATCTCCACGCCGCGAATGATCTCCACGAGCGGTTCTCGTTCGACGGAGTAACGGGCGATCACAGCGGCAAGT
>CAVURW010000040.1:0-16264 GCA_963743595.1 uncultured Verrucomicrobiae bacterium | reverse complement strand
CCGAAAAAGATCGCGTCGAGAGGAAGGGTATTCATCACTTTTCGGGGAATGGTAAAGAAGCCACCCAGGTTATCTTGCACCTGCGTTCGCAAAATAATTCGCAACATCCAATTGTACGCCAGACTGGCGTAATAGTGCGTGTTATCCTGCATCGAGCCCCCTGCACAAAAGCGCGAACCGATAACGATATCGTAGATCTGCCCGACGTGCAGCAGGCGCGGAACCTCGCGGGGATCGTGCGTGAAATCGGTGTCCATAATCACGATTTGTTCGCCGGTCGATTGCTCAATTCCGGTGCGAATGGAGTTCGCTAAACCGCGATTGCTCGTGCGGAGGATCGGGCGGACGCGCGGATCCCCTCGAAAGGTCTCTTCGACCAGTTTATGCGTGCCATCGGGACTGTTATCGTCCACCACCAAGATTTCGGGCTCATAACTGGCCGGTAAAAGCTCCAGAATCTTACGAACCAGGGCGACAATGTTCCCAGATTCATTATAGGTGGGCAAAATCACGGAGACCTTCATGCGAACCTCCAGAGCTACACATTTGCCCGCCAGCGTCGATGAGAATCATGAGTTCTTACGCAATTTCAGTAATGCCTCGCAAATCTGAGCAATTTCTTCGTCACGAAGTTCGGGAAAACTCGGCAGACTAATCACGTGGGTGCTGAGCGCGTCGCAAACGGGAATTTCGTGGTCCTTCCCATAGAGATGCGGCATCGCGCTGGCCGAATAAAAACCGGGGCGCGATTCAATTCCCTCTTCCGTCAATTGCGCCATAACGGCATCGCGGCCTTGCGGAAAATCGCGATCGTCTAACTTCACGCCAATCGCCCAGACCAATGCGTCGACATCCGGAAGAAAAACTTGGAGCGTAATCCCCGGCTGATCAGCCAAACAGTGTCGATAAACTCGATTCATCCGGTCACGTTCCGCGCGAATTTTGTCAATTTGTTCGAGCTGCGCACACCCGATGGCAGCCTGCATGTTCGTTAACCGAAAATTAAGGCCAGCCACCTCGTGCCAATACCGCGTCCGCAGCATCCCGTGGCTCCGATAGAGCTTTACGGACTCCACAAACTCCGGTCGCTCGGTGAGAACCATGCCACCTTCTCCGGTCGTGAGGGTCTTCGTCGCCTGAAAACTGAGCGTGCCCAGATCCCCCATCGTCCCGGTTTGCCGACCCTTATACTTCGTGCCAAACGATTCGGCGGCATCTTCCACGACAGGAATGTTTCGATCCCGGCACAGCGCCAGAATGGCATCCATATCACACGCATTTCCGTAGGTGTGAACAGGCACGACGAATCGGGTGAGCGGCGAAATCAGCCGCTCCACGCTGGAGACGTCCATGCACCACGTCGCGGCATCGACCTCCGCGAAGACCGGTTTGGCCCCGAAATGGAGGGCGATATTCGCAGCCGCTTGATAGCCAAAACCGGGGACAATGATCTCATCGCCCGCCTTCAGATTCAGCGCCAGAAAAGCCAGGTGAAGCGCGGCCGTTCCATTCGCGACCGCCAAGGCGTGGGAAACGGCGCAATACGCCGCCACGTCACTCTCCAGTCGGTCGACGTAGGCGCCCCCAGAAATCCAGGTCGATTCCAGGGCATCGGCCACGTACTCGCGCTCCTTTCCCCAGAAATGGGGTTTCGCCCATGGAATCATCTTTCGGTTTGTCATTTTCGAATCGTTTTAATGAATAGATGGGTCTTAACGCCGCTCAGAAAGGTAGTCGCCACTTCCTCGGCCCCTGTGCTTTTATAGAAGAGAAGTGCTGCGGAATGGGTCTCTGCGGCGGCTATTTTGTAGCAGGTAACGTCGTGCTCTAACAAAGCACCATTTAACGCCGTGACCAACTTCGCTCCAATTCCCCGCCGGGTGTGATTCGGCGAAACGGCGAGGCTCAAGAGCTCCGCCTTTGGCAAATTCGCCGGCGGTTTTTGCATGAGATAACTGGCCACGGAGAACGCTCGCATCATTTGCGTCGGTCGCAAGCAGGCCAGAACCAATTTGATAAGCGCGATTAAATCGAGGCTCAGGATAAACCGCTTCGTGACCGTTGTGCTATCGACGGTTCCAGAAATGAACCCAATCACGGCATCCTCCTGCACCACGACAAAAAGGTAATGATGAATCGCGATAAACCGGTACATCTTTGCCAGGAAATCAGATCCCAATTGCGCAAGGAAACCTCCGGAAATCTTTGAGATGTGCAACTGCGCGACCTGCAAGAAAACCTGCGGATCGGCGTTACTCTTTACTTGTGAAATGGAGGCTTCCATCGCGGCGATTGACTCACGTATCGAATGCTTGCAAAAGGAAAATGAGCGCACTCAAAAATTCTCGTTACTTCTTTTGACTGGCAGGAGTCGTACCCAGTGAAGGCTCAATCGAGCCAGCAGAAAACCGAACCAATCCCAACTTAACTTGTCTCTTCCTATGAAAAAACTCTCCTCTAAAGCGATTGCCGCGCTCGTACTCGGCACAGTAGTGGCCGTCGTCGTCGCCGTCAAAGCCACCGCAGCTGATTCAACTGCAACAACTCCGACCCCGGATTCCGACATGCACCACCACTGGCAACATGACGGAAACAAAGACGGTGGCTGGGGCCATAATGGCCACGATGGCGCAGCTTGGGGTCACAACCCCATGATGGAACATGGCGGCTGGGGTCATGGCCCTATGGGACCCATGGGCCCTATGGGAATGATGGGCATGATGCACCATCACCACAATTCAATCATGGAAACAGTGGCCGGACTCGACCTGACCGCAGATCAACGCGCTAAGCTCGAGCCGATCATGAAAGCCGAACAAGCTCAGATCAAAGCGATCCAGGAACAGGCTCACAACCAGATCAAAGCCCTCATTAGCAATGATACCCTGCAATTGCTGCCCGTCCTGACACCTCAACAGCAGGCGATCATCAGTGACCGCGCCAAGCTGAAGGCCGACGAAGAAGCCCTCAAGGAAGCTCAGCCCGCCGCTCCCGCGACCACGGCCGCCCCTGCAACTAAGTAGTCTGTAGCAGCGCTCTCGAAGCCCAAGGCAGAATCTATTCTGCTTTGGGCTTTTTGATTTACTGCGGAGGCGCTTTGTGTTGCAAAGCAAATGATTGACCTCGTCCCGAATCAGCGCTATGTACTATGGATGGGCCAGAAAGCGTCGGGGATGAAGCCTATTCTTGGAGAAGCGTGTTTCCTCCGCTAGTGGGATTACTCGCTATCAATTCCGGGTTCCTCCTGCTTCCGGGCTATTGGAAGCTGCTTCGCTGGCAGTACGGTCAGGCCATTCCCAGAGCCAGGATCAACTTATTTTGGCTCGCTTCGCTGTTTTACAACTTACTGCTCGTTCTCGGGTGCGTCGGCAGTTGGGTCTTCCACGGAATCTTAACACCCATCGTCGTGGTTCCGTTGTTCGGAGCTCTTCTCTCGATCAGCTGCGTCTCTTGGGAGAGTTTCAAAGAAGTTCTGGGAGGCGTTTCCGCATGCTTGCCTAGCGTTCAAACGCGGCGGTATTGGGTCTCTTGGTATTTTATTCTAACCGCTATTCCGTTCGGTTTAATAGCACTTGGAGTTGATTACGGGCTGGTGAGCAACGTCTCGCAATGGATCTTCTGGGAAATCGTCGATCCGGAGTTCATGGATCATCTTGGCCGGTCGATATCGGAACTCTATGAGTCACTAGGAATGCTCTTACTCACCAACATCGGTTTTCTTTTTCTATCGGGCTACTGGAAAGCGTCGCGTTCGGGCAACACCTTTTGGCTTTTATCGGCCTTGTACAACGTAGCGCTCATCATCTGGTTTTACCTGATGTTTAAGAACGATCCGGACGGCTGTTGGGAGACGTTGATTCCAGGGCTCGGCGTTGTTTTATCGGGGCTTTGTTTAGCTGGAGCGGACTTTGTATTGCAAAGTAATTGGTTGACGAGCGAACGCTGTTCGATTAACTTTGCCGGACAAAGCATGACTCCTCTCATCCTCTTCCTCACCGGTTCCAATCGCGCCATGGCTAAACTCCTCGGCATCGCCCTCCTCACCCTCCTGATGCTCGTCCCGCTCAATTTCATTGGCGGTTTGATGCAAGAACGAATGGAGCGGCGCAATCAAGCCATCGCCGACGTCAATTCCAGCTGGGGTCCCAGCCAACAGGTGATCGGGCCGATTCTGGAAGTGCCTGTCGCTATCGGCGGCGGCAATAACCCCTCAATAGTGAAAGCTTATTCCCTGCCGAAACGGCTCATCGTAGATGGCGCACTGGCCACGACCAAACGGCATCGCGGGATCTATGATGCGGTGGTCTACGACGCTAAACTCACATTCAGCGGGGAATTCGCACCTGTCGATTTGACTGGTCTGGCGATTCCGCCCGGCTCCGTGATTCAGTGGAATCAAGCGATTGTGCACGTCCCCATCTCCGATCTCAGAGGCGTGGAGCATGCGCTGCAACTCAAGTGCGGGCCGGACTCGATCGATCTCCAGCCGGGCAGCGGCGTCAGCTTCTTCACTAGCGGTTTGCACGGCGCGGTTCCGAGCTTAACGGATAAACAATCATTGCCCTTCGAGCTGGCATTGAATCTTCACGGCACAGGCGGCATCTCGTTCTTGCCCGTGGCGATGGAAAACACGGTGCATCTTGTATCGGGTTGGGCCGATCCTGGATTCATGGGCAGCTTTCTTCCCACCAATCAGACCGTGAGCAAGGACGGGTTTGACGCGACCTGGAATGTCTCGTTTTACGGTCGGAATTTCCCGCAAGCCTGGATGGAAGTAGACGCCACAGCGGTCGGCCAGGAAATGACCGGCGCGTGGTTCGGCGTCAACTTTGTCAACATGGTCGATGCCTACCGCAGCGTCGAGCGGAGCACCAAGTACGCTGTACTCTTCTTTGCTCTGGTGTTCGTCACGTTCTTTCTGTTCGAGCTGATCAGCGGGCTAAACATCCATGTGGTGCAGTACATGCTAGTGGGCGCGGCTCTCGTGCTCTTTTACCTGGCGCTGCTCAGTGAATCGGAGTTTCTGGACTTCCCTGTCGCCTACTCCGTAGCCACCGGCCTCTCGGTCACGCTCATCATCTTCTACTGCGGGTTCGTGCTGAAAAGCTGGCTGCGCAGTTGGGGATTGGCCACAGGGTTGGTCACGGTTTATGGCCTGATGTTCGTGGTACTGGAGATGCAAGATTACTCGCTCCTGGTCGGTACGGCGGGATTGTTCGGCGCGCTCGGCCTGGTGATGTATGTCATCCGGAACCTCGATTGGAACGAGCTGAGTAAACCGATCGAACCGACGCGAATCTCCACCGGGGAACTGCCTCGTATACCGAATTATCCTCCTGTGCCGTGAGACTACTTTCTCTGCTCAGGCATGGCCACAAACTCGAACACCCGCGCTTCATCGCTCAAGAGTAACTGAATGTCCGCAGTCTGGCCCGGAGGATTGAGTACAAGTGGTTGTTCGCCCGAAGTATCCGAATCGCCCGAAGTATCCGAATCGCCGGGAGTCGTCCGAACCGACTCCGCAAGAGGTTTCCAGGTGCCCAAGTTTATCGGTGACAGGCTTGCGGACGAGGTGAACCCAGTAAGTGCACTCGTTGTCGATTGGCTCAAAATATAAGTTTCCTCGCCTACCGATACCTTAGCGGCTGAGGCACGAAATCGATACGCTAGTAGGACTCGCCTGGGATGGGGTAGGTCCACGAATGCTTTCCAATTCCACCCACGCTTTGCCGAAGACGTAGCGTTTGTGGAGCGGCAACTCCTCGCCCGCTTTCGGAATCGTCACCTGCTCCAGTTCGCTCGGGGCAATGAGTTTCTCATGCAGAGTGAGGACCTCCAGTTTGTAGGGACCATCACAGTCAAAGAGGGGTTCGTTCCAGACTGGGTGTGCGGTGGAGGTGCTTTGAGCAGCGATAAGGTCTCCGTAATTCGGGGAAGCCTCGGTTGTTTCCACGACCCAACTCGGATCTGAAACGTTCAAAATTCCCTCTGCGGTCCAGTGGTACGACGAACCCGGTCCGAACAGCCACGCATAAACCGTATCCGGAGCGGAAATGAGTTGTTGTGTTAGCGTCGGAGGAGCAGGAGGTATGCTCACGTACGACAAGGTCTCCCGCCTTTGGCTGAAAAACTGATCTAGCCGCACTTGTAGCCCGTCCTTGGATTGGATTCGTGACGTCACCGTAAATCCGTTGCCCTTCGTGACCCGGCCTGGGTTGGGAATCTGGAGATCAATTTCTTCGCTGGGACCGTCGATCTCGAACATATTCGGGTAAACCGATCCCAGTCTAGCCTTAATATGTAACCACTGACTCGAAGTTGGAACTGTACTGCACAAGCTCAATTCAAAATCATTACCCTTCCCCAAGATCCCACAGTTCCCGCACCGGAAAAGATACCCACCCGCTCAGGACTCAGTTGGTTGAGTGCTCCGATCGCGTTCGGTAGATGAGTGATGTCCAGAAAATGTCCCCGCACAGCGACTAAATCTCCCGCCCTCTCTGCTGACTCAAAAACCATGTCGGTGCCAAAAACGTCGGACGATGTGAAACGCCACCTTATTTTCGCCGGTAATGGTGAATGCCGGAGGGGTATCACCAGGGAAGAAGAGCCGAAGGATCACGATCACGCTGAGTACGGCAAGGACAAGAATCGCCCAACGAATCCGTTTCCGGGTCTTTGTGATTTTGAGCACGAAACAAAACTAATGCCGACTCCCGGCAAAAGCCCTATCAAAAGGATGTCGAGCCTCACAAAAGCAAAAGGGCTTGTTAATGTAGTCTATTTCGATTAACACTACTCGATGGGGTGGTTTAGCAAATCTAAAGAGACGCAGCCGGTCGATGAGCGTCCAATCGAGGAACAATTAGCCGAGCAACTCCGGGCGGGTGGAGGGCTGGGAACCTTGCGCGATGCGATGTCCTCTACGGAACTCGATCCCAAATTCCTAGGCGAGGTTTTACTCAACAAGAACATCCACATCTACATCCGGATGGCCGTCGCCAATAACCCCAGCACTCCTCCCGATGCCCTCGAATCGGCATTATTGGACGTAAACGAGGATCGCGACCTTCGTGACGCGGTCGTCTCGAACCCGAGCGTGAAGGCAGAATCGCTAGGAAAAGCGGTGGAAGATCCGCGGTTCTGGGAAAAGAATGATTCCGTCTTCCTGAATCATCTCATGAGAAGCGACCGCACACCCGTCGAGTCGATGTCCCGAATGATTCTCGAACATCCGCCCTCTCTGGACCCTGCCAACGCAGACGTGGTGGGCATTGCCCTCACCTCGCCGCGAATTCCGGGCGAAACCATTCGCGCTGTACTCGATCGCATGGACGACTATCGCGAGCCGGAAAAGACGGGAGAATTAGCTCCCATTATGAATCGTTACAATATCCTTAGCGATGCCCTGCGAAATCCGAATGCCCCCGCCGACCGCGTCCATGAAATTTTGTTCAATACGCAGGAACCGGATCACCGACTGCGTTTGGCCGCAATGGAGAGCCCGCATACCTCCGCTGAAGATGTGATTAAGGTCCTGGAAAATCCTTCCGAACCGCTGGACGTGACTCGCGGAGCGTACGATCTCCTGGTCCTTTCCTGCCGTGACACCGTCCTGGCGACACCGAAACCCTCCGTTCCTGAATTTGACGAGACCGTGAAAGCTGCCCTGATCCGGAATTACGATGATACCCGCAAGCCGTTCCCCGCAATCTTGGCCAATCTGGAGCAGGAAGTAAAAAGCGTAAAAAGCTGCGAAAAAGCCGATTCCCCTCGTGAGCCCTTGACCTTGCATCCCGAGGTCCGGCCTGAAGGTGTTAGCCACAGACGATGAACCTATATTGAGAAGGATGGAGTGTTCTCACACGTAATCGGTTCTTTCTCAAGAAAAGTTCATGTCTGTACGGAAAGAACTTGAAATTAGATTCGTGACTCCTAGATTCGCGCAGATGATCTATCAAGCAGCATTCAGAAACTTTTTTGTCCTTGTTCTTGCGGTAACCGTTTGTTTTATCAATCAGAGGATCTGGGCAGCCAGCATTGCAGTGGAGCCGTTTACAACACGCACTTTGCAAAAAGATGACAACCCCTCATTGCGCGAATTTGAGAAGCTGTTTTTCTCCTATAAGTTGATTAATGCTCTGAAGAAGACGGGGCAGGTGGTTTATTTCTCTCCAGGGATGACGCCAGCAACCGACGTTACCCTCGCAGGAAGAATCGAAGTTTCCAACGGCAGAAAGACAGCAGTTACAATTCAAATGTTGGCTCCTGACGGTAGCGAAGTTTGGTCTGATGACTTCGACATCCTAATATCTTCTAAACAGTTTATTACGATAGAGGACCCTGCAGATCAGTTATGGGTTCGCATTGCCTCTAGGGTGGTAAGTGAGCTGACGAACCAATCGAAAAAAGACTGGAAACCAGCCCGCGTGGCCGGTTACGCAAATCAAAACATCGACAAGATCCTTGCCAACCCCCTCTATGTGCCCGCTGAGGACTTGGCCGGAAAGGCGTCCAAGGTAGAACAAGATAAGTTATTGGGACCGATTACGCTAAAAGTGTTGTCACAGGGTGCTGCGGCAACAAGGCCGTATTTAGATTGGCAGCGACAGGCGACTCCACTGGTAGAACAACGAAGTAATGCCAAACTCCAGGGAGCACTCTCTATGTTTAGCATGATCGTTGGGGGTGCCGCTGCAGGCTACGGACAAGCGACTACTGGTTACTCCAACCCGAGCGCCCTAGCCTCTATGCAATCCAGTGCGAATAACGCCGATGCTGCCAACAATCTGCAGTACCAAATCAATAACCAATTGAAAGGTCTTCAAAGTACCTTTTCATTTGGATCAGCGCATGAACTCGTTGTTACGCTATACAACCACGTCTACACGTTGGAGGGTGATCCCATCCATCAACTGGCTCAATTCCGTGCGCTCGTAAGTAAAACACTGCAATCCAAGTTGAACGGCAAGTAGATCGAACAGAACATGAAACGGAAGCTTCTATTTACCTTCGTCTTGGCACTAATCGTTGCAAAGACGATAGCGGACGAGCCGAATTACACAACTCAAGCTGAGAAGGACAACGATCTAGCCTTCGTAAACAAGCAATTGGCTCAACTAGAAGAAGATTATAATAACCCCTCCTACGCCAGTTATCATAACGCGCAAATATATCAACAAATTCAGTCTGGAAAACAATTCCGAACCCAAATTCAAAACGCTCCAATTCGAGGTGGTAGCAGCGGCGGCGGGAGCGGGTGCGGGAGTGGCAGTGCTCCGACACCAGCTCTTTCAACAACACCACCAAGACCTCCAACCCCAGGTGAACAGTTGCAATCAGATTCCTCAGATGCACTAGCCGCAATGAATCAAGCCAATGGCGAAGCTCCCCGACATTATCAAGGGGAATCTGACGCCCCTTCTAGCAACAGTTCCCGTTCAACAACAAACCAAAAGCAAGCAATCGAATCTCAGATTAAAAACCTAGATGACCAATGTGACCAGAGTTGTGGAGTTCTTATTGTCCAATCACAAAAAGACGAACAAGAGGGCTTTAATAGTCTACCAATTACAGAGTCGACAATTGCAGAGCAGATTCTCCAGGAATCCACTTTAGAACAGTCATCCCCATCAGAAGGGGAGACGCCTACAATTCGAAACCAGCCTTCCGTTGAGACGGTATCGACTGACCCTGTGCCGACGGATGAACACCCAAAGCCTTCTGCTGAACTTGGTGCAGCTCAGCCATTCTCTTCGCCAAGCGAGATTGACCGTATGATCCACAGCCCATTTCAGGAAGAGTTTCCTTCAAATCCAGATCTACCCGCAAATGGACTCTTGGACAACGAGAAGATGCCAGCAACCTTAGATGAGGCCCTGAGCCCAGAGGTGGGACCGATGTTTAATCAGACGCTAGATGGTGCTATTTCTGACTCCCCTACCACGCTGGATGTGGTTCGCCAAGTTCCCACAGTCCCTCCAATTAGCACTGGTGATCATTCCGTGGATCTTGCAATTACTGATACAACAAAGATGACTCTTGGTGGTAAAATAGAAGATGGAGAGTTATCGAGCTTCAGCGTTAGAATCAGCAACGGTGCTTCCAGCCTAACCTATACGAAAACTTATAATGACTTCGGTGAAAATGACTCTACCTCTATCGCCTATGGATATGGAGTCTTTGACATTAAAGGAACAAATAATTACAATGACGACGGGAATATAGAATCAAGCACGCTGCAAGCTGGTGTTTCAACAAAACTCCCTCTGCGAACGACTGTTGAAGCGAATGTAAGTGCAACACTCGCTCCCAATTCGGATGACATGTCTATTGGATCTGTTTCGTTCCATGCTGGTGTAACATTCATGAAAGGACTTCTGCCGGAATTTTCGATTAATGCGGCTTACAAAGTCTTATTGCCCGATGCGGCAGAGATTATCGAAAACCATCGAATGCTCAACGCCGCCGCTGGCTTCAATCATTGACGTTGCAAGAATGAAGCGATTTCTCTCTCTTCTCGTCGTTTTGGGACTAGTATGCAGAGTTTATGCTGCTTCTCCTGATGAGCTCAGTAAAGCCGTTCTTGAGGAAGTGAAGGCCTCCAAGCTACCCGATGCTCAATTGAAATTAGACGAATTGGATCGGCAATATCCAAACAGTTTTCAGAGCTACATAACCCACGGGTGTCTCTACTCGGCACTCGGTCAACTCAAGCAAGCTGAGCAAGCGTACGAAGAAGCCGTAAAACAGGCCAACTCAAAGATCCAGAAAGCGGGGGCAGGTTTGCTTTTAAAGGTAACCCTCGACCAAGAGAAAAACATCGAGCTAACAACCTTGGGCAATCAGGCAGAACAGAAGGGAAACTTCCACCAAGCCGCAGTTTATTTCAGAGACGCTTGGAAAATCACTCCCGGCATTAAATCGTCCGCTATATCCGCTCTTCACTGCTTTGTAAGAGCAGGTGAAGCAACGTCAGCAGTTGCAATTATACGACAACTTTTGCAGGTCGACCCAGCAAACGCTGCCTCGTACAATGCATTACTTGGGGAGGTGACGCAGCTGAAAAGCCTGGAAAAGACCCTCGAATCCATGTCAGTTGCGCAGCCCACCACAAAACGCAAAAGCGAGAGTATGTCTGATGCCTTTCTTAATCACTAGAATCGAACGGTCATGGGTTTGGGGGCTCACTGTCGAGCGTCCAACAGTGCTTTCGCTTCCGAAGTGAGCTTGAGATACCAGTCCGATGGATGGCCTTCATTTGTGAGGAAACGACCCCAGGCATCGATCAGCACTGACGCGGGAATCTCCTCTCGAGTCGTGGAAGCATCGTGCCAATCGAAATGCATTTTCCCAGGCGTGGTTGCATGGAAATAGTCGATTCGATAAACCACCCGTTGTCCCGCCTTCATCTCGATGGGTACTTCTTTGTCATTTTCAGTTCCAAAGGAATTGATCTTCAGTACTTGTTTTGAATCGATCCAGAGTGTAGCCGTGTCACCGGGAACGCCTGTAATTCCGAGCAGATAGCTGCCGTCCTTGGGAGGGAGAATCTGCCCCTCCCAGCGCATTAGAAAATTCGCTGGGAGAATACTTTTGGCTGGTGAGTTGTTGTCAAAAGTTTGTTCAACCTGCGGCTTATTGGCGGTTGGACCCTGTTCCTGCATTTTTGGATTCGAGAAATATCGAACTGTGGTGCCGGGTTGCGACGGGGTTGGCGGCGGATCATCGCTCATTGGCATGATGGCGGTGCCTTCGTCGTATTCGTCAAACATTCCGACGAATAGCCTGTCGACTCCCGCTTGGATGGCATCGGCGATTTGTCCCTTGTAAAAGAGGCCTCCGTTACGGGGAACGAACTGGTCCGTCCCTCCCGTAGCGAGATGCTTCAAGTTCGCCCAGGAAAAGCCGGGGTGCACGTGTGGATAGTAGTCGATTCCTGCTTGTTTCCAATCGGCCACATCCTCGGCATAGTTGCTGGACATCCACTCCAAAATGCCGTCGTATTTCTTAAAATGATCCTGCCAGGCGGGGTCCATCTTCCGCCAACCTGCAGGTATTCCCCCGATGACGTAATTGCCTCCGTAAACAGGATCGCTTTTAAAAAAATCGACCACGGCATTCGCGGTATCCGGGGTGAACTGCCTGTCGGGCACTGGGAGACCCCAAATAAAGACGACCAATTTTCCGTTTTCGTGAGCATAACTCGGGTCGGTTTTCAGTCCAAAGTGGTCCACCAGCCAGATCCAATCCTTCTTCAGCACCTCAAGCACCCTAGCGTCGGATGTTCCACTGACATCGTATTCTACGGCCCAAATTCGACCCTCTTGATTCGCGGCTGCCCGAACATTACTCAATACCCATTCTGACCGTCCGCTTACGGAGTAGGTATCGCTCAGAAATCGTTGGGCAAACGCGCCGTCGATGTTGTTTTGACGCATCCAAGCAAAATGGGTCCGCACCACTTCCGGCCACGCGGACGAAAAGAGGTAACCCGTGCGCCCACTGAGGGTCTTCACGTCGGCGGCCTTATCGAGCGCTTCCGGCGGATAAGCCGAAATATCTGGCCACATATCCGTAGTGAAATGGCCGTGCGCGATGTCACCCCAGTGAACCCAGCCCCGGTCCGTGGGATCATTCGGCGTGCGAAACCATCCTTGGTAACCGACCATGATTTTCCCTTTGAGCGTTTTATTGTCGATCCCAGGCGTGGTGGGACCGTCGTAGGGACGGTTCCAGGCGTCGGCAAGGATGTACTGGAAGTGGGCATCCGTGAACGGAGTATCCGCAAGAGCGGCGTGAGAAATGATCAGGCAATTGTCCTTATTTTTCTCCAGGCTGATTTGGACGATCGGACTGACTCCTGCGGGAAGGCCGAGGAATCGCAGGTTGGCAATGACCCAATTCCCGGAATCTTCCAGAACGATCCGCGTGTACTTATCGGGATAGGCGATGTGGCCCAGGGCTCCCTGGCATTGCACAGTGAGTCGACCGTAGCCTCTATCCAGATAGGTGACTTGGAGGAAGATCGTTCCGGATAGAGGGACGGTTACGGGCTGAGTTGGTTCCAAAGTTAGGCTTTGACCCGGTGAGGAAGCTTGCCACGCATTCACCACTTTCCCAGCGATCTGGAGCGGAACGGGATCGACGCTTTGATTGTGATTGAAGACCCCTAAATCGGTACTACCAGCTGAGACGGAGACAAGCCCCAGAATGAGAAAACCGACAACACATTGCGCGAACTTGGAGTTGGCGGGCCAACGGGAAAGCGTCGGAAAGAAGTTTGAAGTGCCAAGCATTTTTGACCAGATTATCGTTCCTTTGGTATGCCTCGAAAGCTTATAACGACAACTACTTACGCGAGTAGGAGCTTCGGGCATAACAGAACTCATAGCAGTTGAGGGAGGTTGACATCCGCCATGAAAATATATGGCAACAGAAATCTCAAATGGTAAGAAGACGGTGAAGTTATACAGTTCGGTGAATCGAGGCAAGTCGATGTTCCAGCTTTCGTATTACGAGGGCGGGAAACGGGTTCAGCGTAACTTTGCCGACAAGGCAGAAGCGAAGCGGGTGGCTCGGTCGATAGTGGGTGATTTGGCAATGGATGGAGAGGCGGTTGACAATTTATCGACGCCGGAACTGGAAAGTTACGTGGCGGCTCGGAAAGTTCTGGCTTCGAATTATGCGCTTCATGTGGCGGTGGCTGAGCATGCTCAGGCGGTCGGCAAACTGGGAAAGTCGAGTTTGCAGGAAGCGGTCGAATTCTTTTTGCGGCATCATCGGAGCGAAGTGGGGCGGGTTCCGCTGGCTACCTTATGCGAACAGTTTGTTGCGTCGCGGGCTCAATCGGGCTTTTCAGCCAAGCATGTAGCCACGTGTCGAGCAAAGACCGATCGACTGGTAAAAGCTTTTCCAACTGACGGCCTGAGCGATCTGAGTACGGCGGCTCTTGATCAGTGGTTGGGAGGGGTGACAAAACTGGGAGCGGTCACCAAGAATCACCTAATTAAAACGCTGGTTACCTTGGGGACATGGGCGGAGAAGCGGGGGCACTTGGTCAAGGGATCAAACCCGTTTAACGCGATGATTCGTTACAAGGAACCGACAATGCCCGTCTCGATCTTCAAACCGGAAGAACTGGAAAGCTTGCTCAATCGAGTGCCTTCGGCTGTGGTCCCTTTCCTAGCGTTGGGGGCGTTTGCCGGATTGCGAGCGGCTGAACTTCAGCGGTTGGACTGGAAGGAGATTGATTTGGAGCGGGGATTTGTAACGGTCGATGCAAGTAAAGCCAAGACGCGGCGGCGGCGCTTGGTGCCAATCTCGGACAATCTCAAGCTGTGGCTTTTGCCGCACAAACAAGCATCGGGCCCAGTTTGCCTTCACTTTAACCCGCAAATGGCTGCGCGAAGATGTTGCAAGGGATTCAAGTGGGCGAAGAATGGTTTACGGCACTCGTTCATCTCGTACCGCCTAGCCGTTCTGCATGACACGGCGCGGGTGGCTTTGGAGGCGGGTAATTCACCTGACATCATTTTCGGGCATTACCGGGAATTGGTGACTCCCGAAGCGGCTCAGGCTTTGTTCAACATTATGCCTGCCAAGAAATAGAGACCTTTGGGGGCGGTTTGAAGGATGGGGCTTCAGACCGTTCTCACTACATTTCTACTCACCGTCTGTTTCTAAAATGCTGACCACGATAATGCAATTTGCCTCCGAAAGTTCGGGCAAAGTCCTGGTGCAAACGGCTGGCCCATTGGCGGGAAACGCGATGCTCTCGGGCGCACCAACTGGCGGAGGGACGTTTGCAGGAAAGCAGTTGGGGACAGAGACACAACATTGCTAAGTGCAAACGGAGACTTCGTTGCTTAAGTTCTCCCTGCGAGATCCAATCAAAAACCCGAATGAGGATTTCACTGGCGAGAGTAAAAGCCTGTGCACCGGACTCCGGTTCATCGGGCGGAGGATTAACTTGGGGAGAACGACGTAAAGCAATCATTGACTGCCTCCCTTCGATTTGTAAAAGGTGCGGCGTGCGCGATGTCTGGCCAAGTTTTGGTTTTGGCTGAGATAGTCTTTGACCTTTTAAGGATCGAATCGGATGGCACCTCCGAACTGGATATAGGGCAATCCTCTTTTTCTGAGATTAAAGACCGTTTTAGGGCTGACTTTGAGGTAGTGAGCGACTGAGTCAACAGTCCACAACGTGTTTTCTGATAGGAGATCTGGGTTCATGGGAATGATTGAACCACGGCAGAGTTTAAATCTCTGAAATCAGCTGTAGACAGTTGTGGAGATATAACCCATATAAAACTTCTAGAAGGAAATTTTGGGCCTGAGACTCCCTTAGGAGGTGCACATGTTGGTTCAGGGGCGTACACCACCACTGCACCTAGTGGCGCAGTAACTGGTGCGGGGGTTTACGCCCATGCTGGAGTTGATCTTTTTGGGCAAGGATTTGCTACGGGTGGAGGGCTCTCGCTATGGTGAAATCAAGCTATGGGTTTAAACAATTTGTATTAGTTCAATTTTTCCTGTGCGTTGTTGTTATTTTGGCGTTCCCATACATAATGGCACCTAGAGAAGTGTGGTCTGGAAATTATTCACATCTTACATTTTTGGATGTTATAATCATTCCTTTGATTATATCCACTTGTCTGTTCAACTGCTATCGACTTTCGGGCTACTTGTATTACGGTACACTTATTAAACAAGAAACTTTTGAAGTTGTCTTACCGACCCATAAAGACGTTCTATTTAAGATATCACAATTAGGGAATGTAAAAGTTATTATCTTTCTCCATAATGCTGACATCAGATGGCTAAATGGTGAAATTTCAGTAAAGATCAGAGATGGTTCTAAAATTCTTTTGAACAAACTATTAGTGGAACCTCGTGGGAAGGTCGTAAAAAACATTTACGGCGAATTGCAGACTGTTTCAATTCATGGAAAACGTGGAGCTAGGCTGAAGCGCATTGAAGTGTTGGAATTCTTAACAAGTTGTATAGACGAAGAAGTTCTCCTTACATTAGACCTGAACTGGAACTTTCAAGGTTGGAACTCGTCACTAGAGCGACGACTGCCTGACGATAAGGTACTCATGTTTGAAGTTTTGGTACGGGCGGCAGCATGATAATCGTGTCGGGAAAATTGGCAGAGCGGGGTGACAACCCCGGCACGGGAAGTGACCGCCACAGCAAACCAAAAACACGCGCAGGTCCGAGAGAGGACTCTTCTAGTTATCCTTTCGTATTATTTTCGCAC
>CAVURW010000039.1:0-84796 GCA_963743595.1 uncultured Verrucomicrobiae bacterium | reverse complement strand
CATGTGGATCTCTCGCAGCCGGTTCCTGTTAATGAGGTGAAGTATGGGCGCTCGTTCACGAGTGGACATGCCTGCAATAATTTAGCTCTCGCCTATGTGGCCACCGCTATTTTTGGGCGATGGGCTTTGGTTCTATGGCCTTGGGCGATGTTGATCGGTTACTCCCGTATCTACGGTGCGAATCATTATCCCACCGACATCATTGGATCGTTTGTGGTGGCGCTCACCTACTCATATTTCATCGTTAAATGGGTCAATTGGATGTGGCATCGGTATGGTCCCGAGAACTTTCCTGAATTTTATGAGCGGCATAAGATTTTGTTTCCAGGGTTGTACCCAACTGCGCCCTGTCGAACGACGACGAGCTTGCCGTTATTAGGCGATCTGGTAGCGTCCTTAGCTAGAATGAATGGCATTATTGGGCGTTTGGCGGGCATGGGCTTACTTATCATTAGCATGAGCTCGACCGCTCTGGCAGTCACGGGTTTGGAGGGCGAAAAAGTTGCGGAATCGGTTGTCAGTCCCAAGGTTAAGGGACATTTGATATCGGCCCGTTCCGTGAGTGAGAACGGCATCGACCCCGCCGATTGGTCGTATCTCTATTACGATCCCTTCGCCGAGAACAACGGTCGGCTCGTTACGATTCACAACAACGCGATTCGTGAGATCAAAGAGGGATTTGTGGAACTCGATCACGCCCGTTTGACGTCGTACAAAGGTTCCGAGGTAATCCCGCTCGAACAAATCCGTTTCGATTCCACACAAGCGCTGAATCTTGTGAAAGAAAAGGCGCAACTCGGCGCGATCTATCTCACCTCTGTTCGCTATGAGCTGAAGATGGGCGATACGAATACGACGCCGGTTTGGTCGATTGTTCTTTATGCGGCCTCGTCAAAATCGCATCAGGAGACACGGTTTGGTTCAGCACGAGTCTCAGCGGTGACTGGGCAGATCTTCACCCTCTCAATTGACCTGGGCAAATTGAAATGAGCCGCTTGCTTTATGCGCTACTGGGAATCTTTTTGCCAATGATCGCGATGGGGGGAGTCGTTCAACTTTCACCTCTTGCACCCGCTCCAGACTGGGCAATTCTAGAGCCCTATCAGAAGACAATTACGCGAGCCGCCTTCGAGCACTTGTTGCAGTCGGTTTACAGTCTAGATGGCGCGTTTCTGAAGTACTTGGACCTCAGCGATGACCATGCCGTTGTCTATTCCGATCTCGAGCACACGAATAAGGTGTTCACGCTTCAATTTGCGACGTCTGAAGCCTCGGAATTGCCGTTGCCCAAGACCTACCGCACGCATCTGGTTTCCAGTGATCCCATTCGGCCACTGGCCGGGCTGAAAATCGCGCTTGATCCGGGGCATATCGGGGGAGACTGGGCATTGCTGGAGGAACGTTACTTTAAGGTGGGCGATGATCCGTCCGTGGAAGAAGCTGAGCTGAACACGAAGACCTGCGAGATTTTGGCGGAATTGCTGCAGGCGGATGGCGCAGAGATCGTCTGGATCAAACATGCCTATAAACCGACGACCAACCTTCGACCGGATGATCTCGTTGAGGCAGCCAAGCAAGCGCAGCTGCAAAGCCATGGCTCCATGAGCGAGAAAGCACTTAAGCACACAGCCGCCCAGTTGTTTTATCGCACGGCGGAGATTCGCGCGCGGGCCGTCATTCAGCACGCGTTAAAGCCAGATCTCACGATCTGCGTCCATTATAACGCCGATGATTGGAATGATCCGAATCATCCCACGCTGACTCAGCACAGTCGGCTGGTCATTTTCGTGAACGGTTCCTATGAGCATAGTGAGGTGCGTAACGATGACGTGAAGTGTGATCTCTTGCGCAAGCTTTTGGATCGGGATGCGGCGCAGGAAATTCGCGGCTGCGATCTCGTGGGTGCGGAAATGTTGAAAAACTTGGGCTACCCGCCAGAGAGTTATGTTTCCTATTTCGCGCATCGCCAGGGATCCGTGCCGAGCGTCTATGCGCGGAATTTGATCGCCAGTCGCATTTACTATGGCCCGGTGGTTTATTGCGAAGGGCCGTACATGAACGCGAAAGACGCTTATTATCGCATTATCGCTGGCGATTACATCGGAACCCGGGATATCCAAGGTCAGAAAGTGCACAGTATCTACCGCGACTATGCCTCAGCGGTGGAAGCGGGCGTGCGCAAGTATTTCGGCGCGAATTAGAGCGAGATCCAGCTTGGTCGTCGTATTCGGCTCGGGGTGTTAGCGTGTCTTTTGGGTTTAGGCCCAGAGGGCTCCAAGTCCCCGAACTGATATTGCGATTCGCTCTTGTGATGTTCGTGTGTCTCTGGCTTTAGGCCCAGGGGGCCGCTCTCAACGTAGCCTGGGTCGAAGGTCGGGCGAAGTCCGACCGAAGGCCCAGGTTAAAAACCCATACGAAGCGGGCTGAAGCCCCGCGTCTCCGTTGCTAGAGGGCAATAAGTCAGACCATTTACGATTGAGGTTCGGTACAATCTACCGAATATTACCCGTAAATGGTCTCAGTCATCTTCGAAAGAAGGTTCGTTATCAAACATTTGACGCGAGCTTACAGCCCGCAAGCGCTTTGCGATGAGACCCAGGCCTTCGGCCGTCTTACCAGACGGTCTACGACCTGGGCTACATTAAAGCCGACTCTTCGGGCCTAAAGGCAAGAAGGCATCGTGAGTCGAAAGTCTACTGGGTCCAGCGTCACGCTGGCGTGAAGCGAGGCGCTACTGAGCGTAACGCCTGGTTATTGGAGGCAACGTCGCGTCGCCAGGGTTTCATAATTTAGGGTTACTCGAAAAATACTCTAGCCGCCTGCTACGCGGAGGGATCGGCCAATTTTGAGATTAAGCTCTGGAGCTTCTCCCGGTTTACCGGTTTGAAGAGAAAGCTTCGGGCACCCTGTTTCACAGCATCGATCGATCTCGGTACATCCGACGGGGAAGTGATCACGATGATCTTGGATTCACGATTTCCCCGCACCATGCTCTTTAGACAATCCATGCCTTCCAACTGGGGCACCGTCAGGTCCAACATCACGAATTCGGGACGATGCTCCTTAAACAAGTCCAGGGCATCGACGCGATTTCTCGCCTCCAGTATCGTCGTGAACAGAGTGGCTGGAACAGCCATCTGTACGGATTGAAGCGTCATTTGCGAGTCGTCCAAGATAAGCAAAGTTTTGTCTGACACATACCCCCCCCAGTCTACCCTGCACGGCTTATGCATTTGAAAGCAATTGCCTTTACGACGTATTTTCCCGAATGAGGCAAGCGCGTTCGTCTAAAGCTGGATCGGCTGCACCAGAATCTCCACGCGGTTGGGCGATAGTTCGTCTTTCGTACCCTTCGGATCGACCACATCATCAACATGTCCATGTCCGTTCGCTTTCAGTATATAGGTGTTGGCTGGCAGGTTCTTCTGCAGCCAGTCGAGAACGGCTTGCGCGCGTAACTTGGAGAGCGCCACGTCATCGCTGTAGGCATCGACAGAGATGCTGGCCTGTTTGTTCTCATCGATTAACTTGAGGGTCTCCTTCAACATCGGGTCAGCCGATGGGTTCAAGGTGACTTGATTCCCTTCGAACAGCAGGTCTGTCGGCAGCCGGATCATGGGAGGTTGCGGCGCTGCTGGAAAAGGGAACGTATTGGGTTTGGAAGGTTGAGGCTTTTCTGCCTCGTGAGCGGGTGTTGGCGAGAGAATCGGGCCGATCTTTCGATAATAACGCAGTCCGGTGACGATGTTGCTTCGCTGTTTCAGTGGATAGACGCCAGCCTCCATCGCGGCAGGGTCGCGGATCAAATAATCCCAGCCGCTCTTGCCCACAACGACCACGAAATGGGTCATGCCATTGCTCAATTTCAACCGCACGATCACCGGATTGCCCAGAAGCACATTCTCATCCAGCAACGCGTAGGAGGGCGCGTCTTCATATTCCTTTTCCAGCCCCCCATGCGCGGTGTCTGCCGCTTTCTCCCAGTAGAGCCAGCCTTCCGGCGTGTACCCTTCATGCGTCTCCAGGTAGAGGTTCAGCCGTTGCGGATCGATATCCACCCCGTAATACCGCAAAGTCATCGCTGCGGAAGTGAGCGCACAACCGGCACTGCCAATCGTGTCCGAGCTCGGCCCCAGCGGATCGCCGCTCCAGCGCTCGTCGTCTTGCGAAAACGCCGGGACGGCCAGTTCCGTCCTCGTAAAGAAAAAGAGCCCGCCGCTGCCGGTGATCGTTCCCCTCCACGTCCACTCTCGATACCACCAGCCGCCCAATCCCAATAAAAGGAGCATCACCACGACGAACGCGAGCGAGAGCCGCCAGCGACCGCCGAGCCACACCTTCCAACCCCGTTTCCGCTCCATCAATTCTTCTTGGTACCGGTAGAGTCGATGTTTGCGAACGCCACTCATTCCCGCACAGCATACCACGCTGCGGAACCGCGAGCAGAAGTAAATCTTCGATCTTCACTCGATCTGGTCTATCTAAAAGAGCTCCATGAAGACCCTGAAACGCGGCCTGCGCTTGTCTCGATATGTGTACACGATGGAGGATCAGTCGCGCTTTTCCCAGCTCTCCGGGGATCGTAATCCGATTCATCTCGATCCCGTGGCCGCCCGTCGAACGCTGGCGGGTGCGCCCATCGTGCATGGCGTTCATATCGCTCTCAGCGCTCTGGAGCAGGTCCTCCAGCGAGCTAAGCCGGAGAGCGTGACGTCATTGAGCGCGAACTTCGTGAAGCCATTGTTTCTTGACGAACCGTTCGAATTCCGCGTGACGGACTCGAGCCAGGAGCGCCTCGTAGTTGCAGCTCAAATCAAATCTGAGACCGTCAGCGAGATTGTCATGACCTTCGGGAGCGGTTCTGCTCCTGAGCAGAGAGAAATGCCGACACTTCAGGATGAGCCGATGGCTGTACTCGATTTTAACGAAGTGGCCGTTCAAAAGGGGAGTCTCGCAGTGGGACTCGATGGAGCTTTGGCCCACGAGCTTTTTCCAGAGACGTTAAAGCTGCTTGGCACCGGCGCGCTGGCGGAGATTCTGGCTCTAACTCGGCTCGTCGGGATGCGATGCCCCGGACTGCACTCGCTTTTCAATCGATTCGCCATTCGATTCGATTCTAAAGAGAAGCCCGGCGTACTGCGGTATCACGTTGAAAAATCGGATGAGCGTTTTAAGAGTGTGGAAATTGCCGTCTCAGGAAATGAACTGACCGGGCTGCTCTCTGTTTTTGTGCGGCCTACCCCGGAAAACCAGCCAGCTATGGAAGAGATGGTGCGGTTGGTGGAACCGGGGTGCTTTTCATCGAGCCGCGCGCTCATTGTCGGAGGCAGTCGCGGCCTCGGCGAAATCACGGCGAAGCTGATCGCTGCCGGCGGTGGGCTGCCGATCATCACCTATTACAAAGGACAAACCGACGCGGAAAAAATCGTGGATGAAATCCGGCGATGGGGTGGGCGATGTGAAGCGGTTCATCTTGATGTAGCCCGGGCTAACCCGACCCTTCAGGCGCTCGTTAAGAGTGGATATTCGCCGCGCTCCGTTTACTATTTTGCGACGCCGAAAGTCTTTGGCAATCGGCGCGGTTTCTTCTCGCATGAACTGGCGGGTGATTTCATGAAATGCTATGTGACGGCTTTCGGACGTTTCATTGATCAACTACCGACGCCCGCCGAGGGCAAACTGCGGGTGCTGTATCCCTCAACCACCGCGATCGATGAGGGAGTTCGTTCCATGGCGGAGTACGCCATCGCAAAGCGCGCGGGCGAGGAGCTTTGCGCGTTTTACAATCGCTTTTCCAAGAAGATTGAGATCATCGTGGAACGGTTGCCTCGTATTCGCACCGATCAAACGCAGTCACTCCTGAGCGTCGCATCACACGAGGGCACAGATGTGCTTTTGCCAATCGTGCGAAAAGTCGAGAGCTAATAAGTGCCCCATCCTGCAAAATGCCGTTTTTGCAGGCAGCTTTCGGCAAAATTTAGGAACGCGTTCGCCAACCCTAAAGTTTGGTTAAGTGTGATTATGGGTGAAAGGGAAGGTTGAATTGAAGAGATAGCTATTCTGGCCCCCTAAATGCTAGGGGAGGGACAACCAAACCCCTTTCCCAGATTGAAAACAATACTTCCCTGCCTAACGTTTTTTTGGCTGCTCAACGCCGCCTGCGGAAACACCGTAATCATACCCCCGACGGACCTCCAGGGCGCACCCAATACGATCTCGAACTCAATAAGCGGGTCCGTTTATCGCTTCGATGCAAATTATACCACCCTAGGTTCGGCCCCCAGCGACCTTTCTTCAAGTACTATCCTGAGCCAATCGATGTTCGATGCCAGAATGGTGGGGAGTTTCCAAGTTAACACCAGCAACGGCATCAATTATGGAGTGGCATCATTTGCGGATAACGTCTCGCTAAGTAGTTTCTTGCAAGGAGATGGTTCTACTCTCGTTTATAATAATAACAATCTTACCTATTCGAGCGACAATGTTTTTATATCGACTGTCACTCCTAAGCACCTTCCTGGAGTCGGAACTTTTCTATCGATTACGGGTTACATTTACATACCACCGTCACTTGTGGGTCAACCGCTGACCTACTCAATTAAGGCAGATGACGGGACTTCACTAAATATCAACGGCGCCTACGTTATCAATAATGGGGGTCTTCATGCCGCTCGGTTAATTTCAGGGACGGCAGAATATCTTACGGCAGGACTGTATCCCGTTACGATTACTTACTATGATGGAGCACCTGTGGACGCACGATTTGAAGTTTTTTTTCCGCCTGGAACTCTCTTTTTGGAAAATTTAGATCAATTTAATGTGGTTCTCTCGCTAGTCGGTCTCACTCCAAATCAGAGCTCAGTGGCCGCTTATCTAAATCGTGCACTCCTCAATGGAAAGACCGACTCCTTGCTCAACTGTCTCTCCAAAGCAGTCCTTAATGACCCTAATTCGCTGCCCGGTTACTTGGATGAACTTGACCCACTTAAATTTGAAGTCTTCGCGGGTGCAGCGGCATTTGAATATGATGACTTCGTCATTCAGGAAATGGACAATTACCTGGCTGGAAGGCGAGACCCAAACAGCGACTTGCTCTCCAGCAGTGGCTTAGATGTATCCAGTTTAACACTCAATGCGTCGAACTCAGATCCGGTGTTACAAGGCATCTACAATCGTTTAAATGCCTCGAGCAATTCGTCCGTTGTCGGTAGTAACAGCAAATGGGATACACTGATTTCGGGCAATGTGATTCTCGGGCAGACGTACTCGGATGCCTACACGGGGCTCGCTCACAGTGATTCTACTTCTGAAGCTGTGCTTTTAGGACAAGACTATCGATTTACTTCTCATTTTCTGGCGGGGCTACTGTTTGGCTACAACCATACAGGAGCCGCTCTTGACAATATCGGATCAAATGCGAGCTTGGACGCTTATTCTCCAGGGTTTTACGCCTCGTACGCCGACAATGGTTGGTATTCGAATACTCTCGGAACTTTTACCTTCGACGAATACAGGCAAAGCAGAGAGGTCAATCTCCCGTGTGGTGGCACGGCTGTGAGTTCTCCGACTGGGTGGCAAGCGATGATCAATACGGACGCAGGATATGATGTTCACGATGGGCCGTTCACATATGGCCCGGCGTTCGGCGTTCACTACACGCATCTCAATGTGGATAGCTACAGCGAAACGGGGCTCAAAAGCGGGAATTTAGATGTTAGTCGGAACGAAAGTGACTCGTTCCGAAGCCGCCTGGGAGGACGAGGCCGGTATGCCTTCAACTTTAACGGAGTCAATTTAGTTGCCCACTGCAGTGCTTCCTGGCAGCACGAGTTTTTCGATAGTGTTCGCGGTATTACCAGTCAATTTAGTGATTTAGATAACGGCTATTTCACAGTCGAAACACCGAGAGTCAGCCCCGAGTCAGCCTTGGCAGATATCGGGCTCGACGCCCAGCTGAATCAAACACTTTCTCTCTTTGCCAGTTACTATATCAACGTAGGACAAAGCGATTATTTCGCGCAGTCCGTGCAGGCCGGGGTAAAAATCTCGTTTTAGGTTACACGCCTTTCCAGCGAAAGGCGTTCTACTCGCCGTCGTGCTCGGCGGGTGTACCGTTGATAACCGTCTCGGCAGAGGCCTCTGACTTCGGTGTGGCTTCTTCCGGTTTTACAAATTTGCTTGCAACGTGGTCTGAAGTGGAGCTCTCGGACGTGATAGCGGTCTCCGCAGGCGCTGGTTCGGTCTCGATAACCTTCGGTTCGACGACACTTTCTGCGGTAGGTTGAGTTTCGGTAGCGACCTGCTTCTCAACGACGTTATCGGTGGCAGACTGAGTCTCGGTAGCGACCTGCTCTTCAGCAACGCTTTCGCCAGTCGCCGGAGTTTCGGTAGCGACCTTCTCTTCAACGACGCTTTCGCCCGTCGCTGGAGTTTCGGCAGCGATCTTCTCTTCGACGACGCTTTCGCCCGTCGCTGGAGTTTCGGCAGCGATCTTCTCTTCGACGACGCTTTCGCCCGTCGCTGGAGTTTCGACAGCTGTTGTCTCTTCAACGACGCTCTCCGTTGAGGTTTCCACAGCAGCCTCCGTTTCGATGACGGGTTCAGCCACGGCTGGATCCTCTTCGCTTTTGGGCCTCTCTTCTGAGGTCAATTCGACGGGGTGATGATACGGTGTCGCGCCGTTTTGAACCACGCTCTCGAGCGGTACTTCCAGATTTGTCCGGGCCACCACTCCAGCGGTAATGTCATCCCCGCTCCCATGCTTGGAAGCGTGCCGGAGCCACGTCTCCAAGTGCTCATTGACCAGGTCATCGCCGCCTTGGCGGAAGTAGTTCAGCAGATCGGCCGCCACGGTGCGGAATTCCTTATCGCTGCTGTAAGAATTGGCGTAGCCATCGGTCGACATCATGATCAGGGCGATTTCACGCACGTCAGGGGGGCGAATCGCAAACCGGAACGAGCCCTCGCAATTGATCGTGCAGAGAGAAGTGGTGGCGCTGCCTTGGATTTGCGGGTCGAATTTAAGGGGGCGCGTCACCGAGCCATCGGGTGCAACCGTAAGGAAGTCGCCGTCGCCCAATTGACAGAATAAGAGGTAGTAAGGCGTTACCGCCAGGGTAAGAAGCGTAGCGCCATACGTTACCGCTGCGGGAGTCGTCAGAGGACGGCCCAGCTCAGCGACAGGAATTTTCTCGGGGAAGGCTGCAAACTCCATTTGGGAGATGGGATCGTCTCGCAAATCCTGGAGAACACGTGCCTGCCAGCCACTTAAAATCCATGTGGGCAAATGCTGCCGCGCGTAACGCCGGACCCGGTCGAGCGAATAATGTTTCGGAACCTCCTCCACAAACCGGGCCATCATCTTAACGGCGACTTGCGTAGCCAGCGTCGAGCCGCGATCGCTGCGGAAACTGCGGCTGTTCCCGTGGCCATCTGAGAGCGCCACATAAACCGACCCATCCCGGCGGCGATCGATAAGAAAGGAGTCTTGATTCTTTAGCCCATGATATTCATGCGCAGCACCGCGAACGGACGAGCCGCAGGCATACCACCCATCGGAGTAGCTGGCCGTATCTAGTTCTAGGGTTCTTGCCAAGGTGTTCACAGGTGTCGTGGCCGACGGGTTACCGACCTGTAAGAAATCCTACACAAAGACATCGTCTAGAATAAAGCCATATCCCGTACAAATTTACCTACCAACCTATAAAATCGCTAAAAAAGGGGGAGGAAAGGCTTGCCTACCCGGCAAAGAGCTGTCGTTTGGGCTTAAAACTGGACGAATTGGCCAACTATCGGCTTCGATTTTAGCTCCTCGGCCTCTTCAGCCGTCGGGCGTTGGGGCCGGTCGCGATCGGGATTGACTAAACAGAGGAATCCAAAAGGTTCGTCAAAAACCGCACGGAATTGATGCCAAATTAAGGAGGGAATGTGGATCAAATCGTTCACATTCACTTCATAAACGGCTTCTCCAACGAGAACTTTGCCCCGTCCGCGAAGGATCATCACAGAGTGAACGTGATCGTGCTTCTCCAGCGTGGAATGGCCGCCGGAAAGAATTTCAAAGTAGCGAAGCTCCGCGGCGAGCTTGGCATCTGCGGGGAACAGCACCTGCCGGGAGATGGCCTTAAAGTGCGTCCCCTCTTCCTTGTAATTGAGAACCGGTCGATTCTCCCAGCGGAACTCGCCGACCTGCCGAACGAGATCGGGGACCGGGCCGGAAAGTGCTTCGTGATTGACGTGTTTAGTTGCGGTAGGCGGGAGCGAAGTAGATTCGAGAAGCATAGAGATTAGACGAGTCCGAACAATGCCAGGAAGGCGGTTAAGATGCCGCCGAGCAAGACCAGTGAGGCGAGGCCAAGGAGAATGCCGAGAAGAACCACTTGCCCATCGCGCTCCGCCATACCCATCGCGATAATGAAGATGGAGGTGGCGAGCGGAATGTTCGTGCCGGGGATGGGTAACGCGATTCCCAGCGCCAGAATGAAGATGATCGCGCCGATCATCCGCTTCGAGAGCGGGTGGAGGATCCAGTCCCAGCGTGGCTTAACGACTTTTTCCGCGCGCTCAATGACCGGGAGAATGGTGTGAATGGCCCCAGCGAGCGCCTTGCGGTGGATCGAGCGTTTCAGGATGTAATTCGGCAAGCGCAGCTCGCTACCCGCCATCATTTGCGTCGAAATCACCGCCACGGGGATAACGACAACCGCAGAAATTCCGGGGATGGGAATGGGCAAAACCTCCGGTAGCGAGAAGACCATAAGAGACGTGCCGAAAGCGGAAGTACCGCCCAGGGAATCGATGATGTTCTTCACCGTAAACATCTCGCCCTTATGCTCCGTCAACATCTTCCGAAGGATCTCCGAGGTGCGAATGTGCGGCTCCGCGGAATCGACCGGGATCGAGCGCTTGCGGGTCTTCGGGCCGGACCGCTTCAGGGGAAGCGCCTGCGACGCCGATTGCTTCGCCTTGGCAGACGCGCGCTTACGAGGCTTCGGTGCGACGATGGAGCCAGGAAGTACGGCAGCGTTCATGGCAAGAGAATCGACCAAATCGGATCGGGTTGCAAGGGTTGATCAACTCCTTCTTTTCTTGGGCACAAAGATCGGGCTCTGCGCTCCATCTGGCCAAATACATTTCGAGAAATCATTAAACGAATCCTCTACATCGTTGAATCGAGTGCGATATAGGAACTCACTTAGCGAGTAGGGAAGTTTAATGATCTTTTCAGTTTCATGGTCCAGTAGCACTAAGTTCCAAGCCTCTTGAAAAGGCGCATAATGTAAATTATCGCCCGAGCCATTATGCGACATCAGTAGCAATCCTCCCTCGTTAGGATAAAACGTGAGTGACTCGTTGCACAACCCCTCTGCAGCAGCTTCACCATATTCGATCAGATTTTCTACCGTCAAACCAGAATCGACCGGATTAAATAGAGAGAAATCTCCCCCAAAATTTGCCCGATCCAAAGTGTTCTACGAGACGCTCAATTGGGATCCAGTCGGCTGAAGTCGGACATTCGACAAACGCTAATCTACCGGCTAACTTTATAAGCTCACTTACATAATCCATTTGAATTAGTAATTCGAATTACCCAGCCTTGCCTTTTTCTACGTTGCAAGGGCTATGAAACTGCCTTTAGAGCGGCCTGCTGCAGCTTGCCAAGGTGCTTAATGCCTTTGGACGCTAACTTTAACAGCTCTTGAAAATCTTCCGGGGAGAAAGTCGATTCTTCACCGCTGGCTTGTACCTCGATGAACTGGCCCTTCGCCGTCATCACCACATTCATATCGGCAGCCGCTTCTTTATCCTCAGAATAATCGAGATCGAGCAGCGGGATTCCATTGACCACGCCGACGCTGATTGCCGCGAACGGCACCTTGATCGGCGATTTGGCCTTGGGATCGAGCAGCCCGGTCGAGCGCAGTTTAGCAACGGCCAACTCCAGCGCCACGTAGGTGCCGGTAATCGCGGTGGTGCGGGTGCCCCCATCCGCAGTAAGCACGTCGCAATCGACACACAACGTGCGAGCGCCGAGTGCATCCAGATCCACAGCCGCGCGAATGCTGCGACCGATAAGCCGTTGAATTTCCGTGCTCCGTCCGTCGATGCGGCCCTTCGTAATATCCCGCGCTTTCCGTTCCAGCGTGGAGTAGGGGAGCATCGAGTACTCCGCCGTAATCCAACCGCCCGCCACCTTTTGATCCTTCATCCAGCGCGGCACCGCTTCTTCCACAGTAACGGCGCAGATGACTTGAGTCTTCCCGCACGTGGTCAATACCGACCCGGCCGCATGAGGCGCAATGCCCGGCGTAAAGGTGATCGGGCGCAGCTCATCTTGCTTACGGCCATCGGCTCGCGCGGCACTGTTCTTTTTCATCGTGTTCATCAATCTTCTTCTTCTTCTTTCTCTACGTCGTGGGGATCGTGGTGAGGATCTTCCATTTCATGCTCAGGGATCTCGCCGGGCTTGCCGGAAGCCAGGTTAAGCTCCGTCAAAATTTCCATAACCTTATCGCCACGTTCCACCGATTCATCGAAACGGAAAACGAGTTGCGGGGTGAATTTGATCCCCATCCGCCGCCCGATCGTTCCTTGCCAATTGCGCCGTTGGCGAGTCAGGCGCGCCAGTGCGTCCTCCCGCTCAATTTCGGGGTTGAGCGTGCTCACGTAGACGTAGGCGTGCTTCATGTCTGGCGGAATTTCAATCGAGACGATGGTGATCAGAAGATCCTCCAGCTCCAGGCACTGCGCTAAACAGGTGCTCAGCTCTCGACGTAAAACCTCCGCCACTCGGACAGTTCGACGGGTTGGCATAATCCCTAATCGTCGCCGAAAGCGAGAGGAGAAGCAACAAAGGCGTAACGATTTTACGAAGAACTCGGGAAAAAGGCGGCAATTGCGTCGTGTTAATTCGCGCAGTTCCGCAAATCCAAGCATCTATGTCGGCCATTGGAAACACCACGAGCTAAACCTACATTACTAATTAATGAGGTTTTTCTTCTGGCACACAGATTGCATGGCGTGTCCTATGACAACCACAGTTCCGCAGCGTATCGAACTGGCAAAGACCACACGACTTCCCCGTCCGGGTCAACGATCACCCGGTAGCGCAGGAACGCCATCCGGCTATCTGAGCCAAGTTCAGGATCTTATTCGAAATAAGAATCGGGATCTGGCGCTGCAATCGCTAACCGTCGGTTCCCAAGAAGGCCTTCCCCAAGAGGAGTTGTGGGATGCGTGGACAGATCTGGGCGAGCTATTTTACGAGAGCAATGAGTTTTCCGTAGCCGAGGAATGTTATCGGAAAGCGCAGCAGCTCCTGCCGACTCTCATGGCGTCCCACTTCAATCTGGCGGCAGCGCTGCAAATGAAAGGCGAGCTGGAGGAAGCGCTGGAAAATTACCTGAAAGCGGGCGGCATTCAGTCCGACGCTAAGGTGTGGGGAAACGTGGGCACCATATGGTTTCTCCGCAGGGATTTTGTTAAGTCGGAGCTCGCTCTCAAGACCGCCCTGGCCATCGACCCGAACTACACGCGTGCTTGGGATAATCTCGCCTCCACCCTGGGAGCTCAGGGAAAGATCGATGAGGCCATTTACGCCTGTCGACGAGCACTGGAACGAAGGCCGGACCACTCAGAAGCCAGTTTCAAGCTGGGCGTACTTTATTTTGCTAAAGAACGGTGGGCGGACGCGTTACCCCTACTGGAAATGAGCTTGAAACATCTCGAATCGAGCGGTTACGTGGTGGCATTCCTGTCGATTACCCATTCCCGTCTCGGGAACCTTCGACAGGCGACGCATCTTATCCAAGAATGGCCGATCGAGGATGCCGAATTACTGGCGAGAGCCTGGGCGGAACTGGGCTCCGCTCTAGTCGAACAAGGTCATCCGCGCCGAACCGTTGCGCAGCCAGGGAACTCAGCGGCAGCGTAAGTGTCACGCAACCACAAAAAGCGTCGAAAAATCAACGTTAAAACGGTGGGTTTTACACGGAAGATTGCAGAGCTGAAAGCTTCCCGACTCACCAAAGTCGAACCGACTGTAACCGACGCGATTCTGCGTAACAGGGAAAATGGGCGACCGACGGGATTTGAACCCGCAACAGCCAGAATCACAATCTGGAGCTCTACCATTGAGCTACGGCCGCCGTTCCTGAGCCCCTCAGCATAGCAAAAATTTGGGATTTGCCAAAATATTCTTCAAATGAGAGAGGGATTTGGCGAGTGTGTAGAGGTGCAGGCCGTTTACACGAGCGCAGGTATCGCGAGGCGATGCAAGGAATGGCGGCGCGAGTCGCTGCGAGTCGGTTTGGTGCCCACGATGGGTGCTCTGCACGCAGGGCATATGACCCTGGTCCAACGGGCGCGGAGAGAGTGTGATCGCGTGGTGCTGAGCATTTACGTGAATCCCGCGCAGTTCGGGCCGAAGGAGGACTTGGCGCGGTATCCTCGCCCGAGGCGGCAGGATCTGGCGATGTGTCGTGAGGCGGGGGTGGATATGGTGTTTGCGCCGGGCAATCTGTACACCAGCGATCACTCGACCTGGGTGCTGGAGGAAGCGGTTTCGCAAGACCAGGAAGGCGCGCAACGGCCAGGCCATTTCCGTGGCGTGGCGACTGTGGTGCTGAAGTTGTTTCATCTGGTGCAACCGGACCGCGCCTACTTTGGCCTGAAGGATTTTCAGCAGGTGCAGGTGATCCAGCGGATGGTGCGCGATCTGAATGTGCCGGTCAAAGTAGTGGAGGTTCCGACGGTTCGTGAGCCGGATGAATTGGCGCTGAGTTCACGGAATCGATATCTCACCAGGGAGGAGCGTCAGGTGGCGGGGGTGTTCGCTGGGCTGCTGAAATCGGCATGCGAGCAGAAGCGAAATCAGCCGGAGACGTGGCTTGCAGAGAAATTAAAGGGCGTGGAGGGGTTGACGGTCGATTATTGCGAGAGGGTGGGGGTTCGGCTGGTCGTGGCGGTCCGCGTGGGGGCGACGCGGCTGCTGGATAATCGAATGATTGGTTAGACTCGCGAGTCAGAAACTGAGTAGGATGCTGGGTGCCATGGCGTATCAAGTTTTTGCCCGCAAGTATCGTCCTCAGACATTCCGCGAGATCATCGGGCAGGAAGCGGTGGTGCGTTCGCTCACGAATGCCCTGAGACTCGGGCGAATCGCGCAGGCGTATCTCTTCGTGGGGCCGCGCGGTACGGGGAAGACCTCCACAGCTCGTATTTTAGCAAAAGCTCTGGAAGCACCGAATGGACCGTCAGCTGAATTTGATCCGAGCGAAGGCACGGCAAAGGAGATCGCGGAGGGTCGTTTTTTAGATGTGCTGGAGATCGATGGAGCTTCAAATAACGGCGTGGAGCAGGTGCGGGATCTTCGCGATAACGTGATGTACGCGCCGGCCAAAGGGCGGTTCAAGATTTATATCATCGATGAAGTGCACATGCTTTCGACCGCAGCCTTTAATGCGTTGCTGAAAACGTTGGAGGAGCCGCCATCGCATGTGAAATTCATCTTCGCGACGACCGAAGTGCATAAGCTTCCGGCGACAATTCTTTCGCGGTGTCAACGGTTCGATTTGCGGCGCATTCCAGAGGCGATGATTCGCGCGCACCTGGCGCATATTTGTGCGCTGGAAGGCGTGGAAGCGGAGCCGGGCGCTCTGGATGCGCTGGCGCGTCACGCTGAGGGCGGGATGCGCGATGCCGAGGGCGCGCTCGATCAGGCGATTAGCTTTTACGGAGATCGCGTTTCAGAGGCGGACGTCCATGCGTTGTTTGGGCTGACTGGATTTGGACCAGTGGCGAATTTGGGCCGAGCCCTGGCTTCCGGGAATGCAGGGGAGGTTTTGCGGATGGCGCGTGAGCTGATTTCTGCTGGAAAAGATCTCGGGAAATTGAGCCAGGATCTATTGGCGTTTTTCCGCAACTTGGTGATTTTTCAGGTGTCGCCAGAGGCTCTGGAAAAGGAGCTGACCGTGGCGGAAGCGCGGTCGCTGGGAGAAGTCTCGAAGATGATCACGCGCGGGGCCGCGCTGGATGTTTTGAATGAACTGAGCCAACTGGAGAGCCGGCTGCGTTATGCGTTAGCGAAGGATGTGATTTTTGAAGTGGCGCTGATTCAGATGAGTCAATTGCGCGAGAAAGTGTCTCTGGAACGTGTGCTGGAGGCGATCGAAGGAGCAGGTCTGCCGCCGAGCACCGCCAAGCCAGCACCGAAGATCGAACCACCATCCTCAACCTTGAAGGAGGTGCGGCCGGGGGAGTCGCTACCTGAGGCTCGGCCGCTGCCGGAGTTGCCAGCCGTAGTAGAGCCGAAGCCGCAGCCCATAGCTCCGACGCCTCCTGCGTCAGTGGTGCTGCCGGTGATCGAATCGCCTCAGCCGATCGTGACCGCGCCTGCGCCAGTCCTTGCGCATCCTGTCGTCGAGCCCACCATCGAATCCACGACCATTTTGCCCGTAGCTCCTATAGTCGCTCTCGTTGAACAGAAGCCGCCACCGCCTAAAGCCGAAGTTAAGCCGGAGCCGATTTTGCCCAAACTTGAGCCGGAACCGATTGCGACGATGAGCGATGGTGATCTGCCGGAGGAAATGGACGAAGAACGCTCGCCGTTTTCGCGAGAGGCTGATTTGATTCCAGCCGCCTTTGAAGCTCCGATGTCGGTGACGCCGCCTGCACCGGCGCCTTCCGGGTATATCAAAGAGAGCGAGGCTGAGGCGGCATGGCTCGCGGCGGTCGAGCGATTTGCGACCGAGCGTCCAGTGGAAGCCGACACCATTCGAGCTGTCGAATTCATGGCGGCCAAGGGCGAGACTGTGGAGGTTTCGTTGCCCACGCCGCTCTCTAAAAAGATCCATTACTTGCGGAGCCCACGGAATTTGCAATTGCTGGAGGCGACTTTGAAGGAGCGGCTGGGTCGTGCAGTTCAAGTGGTTTTTCTCATCACCACGCCCAAGCAGTCGGAGGCGACAACCGAGACTTCGCCTATCGACGCCGCTGTGCCGGGAAAACCGGTTCCGCCTGCGCCGACCATGAGCAAAGAAGAGTTTTTAAATGATCCTGCGATTCTGCATGCGCTCCAGATTTTTGAAGCTAAGCTAACCCCAAACAAACGCTAGATAGGAATATACGACAATGAATTTTGGAAATATGGCGGGCCTGATGAAGCAGGCACAGCAGATGAAGGCGAAGATGCTGAAGATGCAGGCGGAACTGGCCGTGCGCGAATACTCCGCCGAAAGCGGTGGCGGAATGGTGAAGGCCGTGGCGTTGGGCGATGGGACGTTAAAGAGTCTCAAGATAGATGCGAACCTGCTGAAGGACGACGTGGAAATCGTGGAAGATTTGATCGTTACAGCCGTGCGCGATGCCGTCCAAAAAGGAAAAGCCGATGTCCAAGCCGAGATGGCGAAGATCATGCCTCCCGGAATGGGTGGCGGTGGCGGAATTCCAGGGCTATTTTAGGCGCGGCCATGTGGCGTCGTTCGAGCAGTTGGATGCTGGTCCTGATCGCGCTTTTGAGCACAAGTGCGGCGCTGGAAGCGCAGTCAGAACATTACGTGGCGACGACCACGGTCGCGCCGATCATCCTCAGTGAGGTTCAATTACGAAACTTGGAGGCGGATATACTTGCCCGGATTCAACGCTATCGCTCCGATAACGGGCTGGGTATTTTGACGGGAGATGCGAATGTGGCGGCGATTGCCCGCCGACATAGCGAGGATATGACGCGGGGACGAGTCGGTTTTGGGCACGATGGGTTTCAAGGGCGGGTCGATGCCCTCCGCAAGCTTATGCCCGAGACGAATGCGTTTGCGGAAAACGTCTTTGAGCTCACGTCGAATATGTCCAATGACCTAGCGGGCACTGTCGTGGCGGGTTGGCTCAAGAGCCCGCCGCATTACAAGAACATCATGGGTCGCTATTCCATAACTGGTATCGGTTTGAGTCAACGCTCCGATGGGCTCATCTTGATCACCGAAGTGTTCGCCGGTTCCAATCCGTATTGAAGGCTGGATCTCTGAAGCTCCCTCGTTTGCGATTGCTCCCGCTCAAGCCCAAAACGGCTTGATGGAAGGTCCCAAGAATGGTGGCTTCGCCTTCAAAATGCCTTCTGCGTTTAGGCCCGCTGGGCCGGCTTCAATTCGAGCCCAGCTCAAGGAGCGCAGCGACGCAGGGCTGGGTAACGTCAAACAAGCGATCGCGGGCTGAAAGCTCGCGTCAAATCGTTTGATATTAAACATGTTGACGCGGGCCTTCAATCCGCTTCGTATGGCAATTAACCTGGGCCTTCGGTCGGTCTCCGCCCGAAATCAACGCATTGCAACCACAAGCACTTACGTTGGGCAGCACACAAATAGGCACACAAGATTTGAGGTGTCCCGATCTGGCCAAAGTTGTCAAAGCATGGCCCACATTGTCCTCTCCGCTAAAGGCGGCCGTTTTGGCCATGATTGGAACTCAATACGCGGATTAGTGTTATGAAAATCAGGATCTGACGCCACTCTAGGAAGGCCTAGTTGTGACTTGTTGTGACTTGTTGTGACTTGTTGTGACTTGTTGTGACTTGTTGTGACTTGTTGTGACTTGTTGTGACAGGAAAAGCTCCGAAGGTAGGGCTCGGACGATCCAGCTATCCGGCTTCCTAGGACAAATAACGGATGCTTCCCTCTGTAGCAAGGCTAATCTGCCACTACTCCGCCACTAGTACTCAGTAAGGATGCCACTACTCACGTGTACCCTGTTTTGTACCCTGTTGACGCGGGCGAATCGGTATAGTATTGCCGCCTTAAAGAGGATCCATTAGCCTGCTCGAATGAGCACCTTAACTGAGATTGAAGCCGCGATTGAAAAGCTTCCCTTGGAAAAGCTAAATGAATTGCTGTCTTGGCTCGAGGAATACAGGGCCATGATCGGCGCATCAGAAACTCTCTTCGCCATGTATGACGAGGAGGAGAAGAACCATGCCCAGGGCTAGAAGGGGAGAAATTTGGATCGCTGACCTCGGCATGGTCGCTAAGGTTCGCCCTGTGCTCATTCTCAGTGTGGAATATCAAGACAACGAAAGAGCCGTAGTGACTTACGTTATACGAACAACCAGTCTTCGAGGCACCCGGTATGAAGTTACGCACGAGGCCCGAGGAATGCTCCCTGGTGCATTCGATGCCCAAGGGCTCGGCTCCATCCCCGACGTAAAACTGGAACGCAAAGTGGGCTCTGTCACTCCCCAAACGCTTACTCAGGTTGAAACAGCTGTTTGCTCCTGGTTAGGACTATGAAACCCATTGACTAATTCATGAGTTCACCTACGACTACGATCTTATGGGCAATCGGAGTATGGGCCTTAAGTTGGGCTTGTACATTTACCTCTACGCTCGATTGGGCTTTCTATGTACCCTTCCCGTTACTGGTGCTGGCCATTTACGTGTACAACCCCCTGGCAACGGGAATCTTGCCAATTGAAGAAGTACCTCTGCAAATCGCCCGAATTTCACCTACGCCCCGGAGATTCAACCTAGCTATACGCTCCTACGATGACCCTCGGTATTCGGTGAACCTGTTTCACTTGCCATGTACCTACGATTCGCCTGCGGCAGATTCGTCAGCAGCTCCTGTTAAGTTGGACATTGCACTTCGTGTGGAGGTCTCTTGCTTCTACACATCTGATCACTTGGGGTCTACGAGAGAGTTTATAAGCACTACGGGAGCGATCACCTCCCGACTTAGCTACGATGTATATGGAAGAACTACTGTAGTATCAGGCACTACGTTGCCGACGTTCCAATATGCAGGGTATTACAATCATTCGACGAGTGGGTTATATCTGACTAAGTACCGGGCCTATGATCCAAATACCGGAAAATGGATCAATCGTGACCCGATTGCAGAACAGGGTGGGTTAAACCTGTATGGCTATTGTAGCAACAGTCCGGTTAATAAAACTGACGAAGTTGGGCTTGACCCAACTCCAACTCCAACTCCAACTCCAAACGCTGTACAACAATTAATAGATCCGGGTACTCCCAAGGTGAAAGTTTTGAACATCCAAGATAATGGAGATCATGGTACTACTGGTTCTAGAGGTTAGGCATACCTTGAAGGCTAATATTCATTTCTTATATTCCATCTCAGAGCCACAGAGATTTAATTGAGCACTGCTGCTTTGATAGCTTGTCTAAACTAATGATTGAACTTAATCCCCCAGAAAGAAACCCTCGACTTGGGCTGCCAGTTTTGCTCTTCATCTCGCTCGTTCCAAGTATCTTGTCTCAGTGTGTACGTCTGCAGCAAACGACTGCTTTGGGTTGGATACTGTGTGATTACTCTGGAAGACTGGGCACTTTACTGGTCCTGGCAATCATTCCAGTAACACGCCGTATCGCATTTCGAAAAGAGTTGATCCGCATATCGGCAATTGAAACAGCTTTATGGGTGAGCGTGTTCGTATGTCTCTACCCGATCGTTAACTACTGGATAAACACCGTTGTAAATGCCTCCGTCCCAGGAACCAGATTGCAAACTTACATCACGCCAACCGGTTGGTTGCGTTTATTTGACTTAACAGTTGGGCTTGCATTGGTAGCCTACCATGAGGAAGTTTTCTTCCGTCGCTGTCTATGGCAGGTCGTTAACCGCTATTTTACTGGATTCCTGGGAATCTTCATTTGCTCAGCGGCGTTTGCTTTATATCATTGGACAACTGGGGTAGGCAACATGGTTGCGGTTTTTTTTTTGGATTCTATGCCGTGCTTTTTTACAGACGGTGTGGGTCACTATGGCCTGTAATCGTTTCACATTTTCTCATTGATTTCTCCATTTTCAGTGGATTTACACAATGGGTTCTTGACCTAATCTAATGAAAATGAAGAAATGAACTCTACAGGCTAACCAAAGGCAGCAACGGTACGGAAAAGAGCCAAGCCCAGAGCGCAGCGTTTTGGAGGCGAACAACGTGATTCGGTGGCTTGTTGAAGTATCTGGCATATCAAATTGGACCGGGTAAGGAGTTGATATTACTACCAACTCCTCCCCTTGGAACCGGACTTGAAAGTTTCCCTTCATCCGGCTCGAGCCGTGAGAAGTCCTGCTGTAGAAGGCAGAACCGAGTCATGTTACGGGAGGCTGTTTCGGGTTCATTCGAATGCCAAACTTCTTAAAGAGGGGGCGCTCTTCAAAATACGAATACCAGGCCGGGTCGAAAGGATTGGCATCGATTCGAAGTCGGCGGAAACGGACGATGCGTACCTGACTCAAGCAGAGTAGCTTGGCCCAGATGCTTTGCCCCTTATCGGTCCGTTTTCCGGTATCCGCAGCAAACACCTTCTTGCCATTAAAGTATCGCCAGTACTTATGGACGATCCAGGGAAATGGCTTGTGCTGGTGGCGGCGTTTAGCCCAGAACCAGAGACAGTTTTGCACGGCGATTTCCATCCAGCAAAAGCGGCGTTTGGACACCGCATGCCGATGGTAATTGGACCAGCCGCGCAGGATGGGATTGAGTTGTTTGATCACGGCCACTTGGTCGAGGGCACCCGAACGGTCGATGGCCTGCCGAACTTTATCCAAGCACGCGAGGGTGTTTTTCTTGGAGGGTTGGATCAGCAGGGTACCGTTGTACTTGCGTACGTTTTGGCCGAGGAAATCAAACCCTTTGTCGATATGCGTGATTTTGGTCTTTTCGGGTGAAAGGACCAGCCCTCGGTCGCACAAAAACTGCTCGACCAAGGGACGCACTTCATTTTCAAGCAAGGTTTTATCCGCTGCGGTGATAATGAAGTCATCGGCGTACCGTACCAAGTGGACTTTGGGGTTATGGCGGAGGCTCTTCTTAATTACGATGGGAAATCGTTCTTTCAGAAGGCTTTCCAACCCATCCAAGGTCATGTTGGCCAGGGTTGGGGAAATGATCCCGCCCTGAGGAGTTCCCGCGACTGTGGGGAACAGGGTTCGATTTTCGACAAAACCGGCCTTTAACCACTTACTCAGGATGCCCCGGTTCATGGGAATGTTCCGCAGCATCCAATCGTGACTGATATGATCAAAACATCCTTTAATATCACCCTCCAAAATCCACTGGGGCGAGTACTCCTTGGACAAGATGCCGTGGCATTGCTCCAAGGCATCGTGGGTGGACCGTTCGGGGCGAAATCCATAGGAGTTTCGATCCGCCAGGGTCTCCGCAATCGGGATCAGGCCGAGCAGGTGAAGTGCCTGCATCGCTCGATCCTTCATGGTGGGGATGCCCAGCGGGCGAAGCTTACCGTTGGATTTGGGGATGTAAATGCGCCGTAACGGCTGGGGCCGATAGCCCCGACCGCCCAGCGACTCAATCGCCACTGCTTTGCTGGCCAGAGTCTTCCAGAGAACCCGGTCGACTCCCGCCGTGCGTTTGCCTTTATTTTCCGTAACTCGTTTCACGGCCAAGGCTCGACCGGAAAACGAATGGGTCAAGAGTCGCTGCAAGGCTTGCACCTTGCCCCAACGCTTTTCCCGTATGCTCTTGACGATACGCGCTTGCAGCCTGCGCACAAATTGCTCACACTTTTTCCAGTTGATCTGGTTCCAGTTGAGCGCTTTATCGGAGGGCGCACACATGGGGTTAACCATGTTCATTTGACATTCCCTCCTAAGCAGGTTCTACGAACTCTCTCGTCATTCACGACCAGTTGGAAGTGGGCACACTTTCGTGTTGAAGATCGTCTTCTATCCGTTCCATTACAGAACAGCATTTGCTTTTTCCAACCTCTCATACCCGCTATCTCATCAGTGCTCCTTACGGAGACGCCTGCCCAGTGAAGGCAAGATATCGGGCTTATCCTGTTTCGATACAAGTACACGATTGGTTTAGTCTCTGATAGTATGCCGGCGGTTCTGTGATCCGTGTGCTTCCCGTCTAACAGAAGACAACTCACCGCTTTACCATTTTGGTCAGAGCCTACCAGCGTTTTGGGCTCTTTCGTATTAACGACACTTTTACTCAGTTCACTTACATTAGACTTGCCAATCAGCCTGTCCCTATGCCCAATTAACGCTATCAGGCTCAGGGCACACTTCACAGTGAGCCCCGCCTCATGATGAGGATGGGATGATGTCACGGCAGCTTTTGACCCGGGAGTTACCCCCCGCGCCAATGCCGCTAGGCTACTGCGGACGGAACCGCAGGTTCTTCTTATGGTGTCACCTGACTTCATATAGAACACTACTTGTATCAACATCAGTTCGCAAAAGACGCAATACGTTTATACGTGCGCATAACGATTGCGCCGTGCGTGTAAAAGCGCGTAGAAACGCGTGGTGTAAGCGTTTTTAAACGGAATTACGCACCGGGAGCCAGAGGGAAGGCCGGAGAAGGCCAAAGGCGTTTAAAAAGCGCGTAAAGACGTTTCGGAGGCGTTTAAAGGCGTGTCAAACCGTGTCGCACGAAGAGGAAAGGCAACGCTTTGACACCCAAAGACACGTGAAGTTGCCGAAAGGTTTCCAAAAAGTGTCAGGAGGTTGCGAAAGCGTTTCAAAACGTGTCCTTGTGGCTTCAAAAGGCTTCTTGGGGGTTAAGGCATGCTTCTTTAATGGCTTCCAGACTTCAGCCTCACTTCGAGGCTATCATTCAGATGCGCAAACGGCATATGAATATCCGTCAGATCGCCAATCATTTAACAGCCCAGGGTCTGCCTACCAAGCGCCAAAATCCTAATCAAGTTCAATCGGCGAGCGATGAAGAACGCACTGAAGATCAAGCAAACACTTGTTGTCAGACGATTCTTAATCATGCCTCTTCCACCTTTACACTAATATTAGGTTGGGGAGTTCCACGTTTATCTTTCGCTTTATGGAACGTCACCCCAGGCCAGTGAGCTTGAAGGGGAAATATCTCGTCGACACCTAATTCAAAATAGATCGGCTCCAACTCTTCCATCTCCTCCGTATTCCATCCGATTTGCTTCACGATAAAAACCGTTCGCTTGTCGGACCAGGAGAGTTCCAATGTCGGGTAAGCGTCCCGTGTTGACAGCTCATGCTCCTCGCCACCAATGGTCACCATTGCAACTCTGTACTCGTCTTCTAGATGGCCGCAGCTCCACGGTTCCAGTCGAAGAAATTTCCCCTCTTCAAATTCCTTCTTTAGCTCATTGGGTGCTCTCTCCCAGAAATGGAGAGACGCTCCCTCAAAAACCATGTCATAGAAGTCGTTACCTCGGATGGGACATTGAACTAGCCAAACGTTTCCATTCTGATCCGCAAATTCAAAATTGAGATTCCCAGGCTTAAACGCTCCGTAACATTCCGCATAGGTCTCCTCTACCTTCTTCGTAACCCGTTTTAAATCAATTGTAAGCGTGGAAACAAGAGGTCCAGCCTCCACTTTAACGATGACTCGGGTATCCGGTTCCTCTTCCTCTTCCTCTTCCTCTTCCTCTTCATCATTTTCGTCCTCAAAACCTAAATCTTCGTCGTCCACCGGGGAATCGAAAGCAATAAAGGGTTTGGCCTCGATATGGAAGATTTTCGGAAGATTATAGGTGCGGGATGAATTAGCCATAATCGAAAAAACTACTGTAGAAGCTGATTCACCATGTCATGAAGACCCTCATCTCCCATCTTATACATGGCGGAAGCGATTTGAAGGTCGGTCGCGGGATACCATAAATCCATTTTTTTCAAATAGGAATCGATGAGCTTTATCTTACGGGTTTGCTCCTCAGAAAGGGTGATGGGCTTTTCCTGATGAACACAGACTCGAACCTCCAACATTTTGTGAAACAAATAGGTGTATCGGGAGAGCATCAGTTTCTTTTCATCAAAAGGAACGTCCGGTGATAAAGTTTTGGGTGGAGGTTCAGAAATGTGTTTCAATGCGCTGGTGTAGGTTTGCCAGAGATTGAAGAAAAAGACATTGTTTTGATCCTCATTCTGCCCCGTTAGTCCTTCTGTGTCATAATGGCCGTCTTCTGCTAACGCGACAGTTATATTTAAGCAGAGAAAAACGACGATATACTTAGCAAGTTTCATAAATAGAGATTATTTGGGATGAATTTCTTCCAAAACTTTCTTGAAAGGGGTCGCTTTTATTGTATCTATGCCCATTATATCTAGATAGCTTTGCATTTCGGGAGTAGTGTTAGCCGATTTATGAAACAGCCCCTCGTGAAGCGGCTGCTCACAGATTGCGACAAATTGATAGCCCGTCTCCATAACCCGGACCGCAACCACAAAGGCGGAAGCATTCTTCTGACCTTTGTTTAGAACAATGTTTCCCATCGGGATGATAAAGTTGGTCTTGTGATCGATGACTTTTCTGAGTTCTTCCAAAGCTAGAGGGGATTTAAAAGCGGCTGTCAAGGAAGCCTTGCACCAGTCGGCGTCAGGTTTCTCCTCAAACAAATCTTGAAGTCGGGGAAGAATCTCATCTCTATTTCCAAACAGCCCCACTCTCCAGGATATGGAAGTTATCTTTTCCCCCAAATAGTCGTAAGCTTTTTGGATAAATCCATATTCGAATTCGGATGGCTCCAATATAAGGGAATTCGTGGTGCTTTCTGGGAAGGAATTCCCAGATAACTTGCGGACAAAATCATAAAATTCATCATTTTTGTTTCCTTTAATTACAACGCCGTCACAATATTTCGTATAGGGACTGTTCTTCTGTAATTTGAATGATACCCTTATTTTTCCTTTATATGGATAAATAAGTATCTCACTCGGATTCAATTTCGAAGGTTTAACCCCTTTTGCGTTATAGAAGATCGATCCGCCTATATTGGTTTCTCTCAATCCTTTGAGGTTTTTAATGAATGCCACCAACCGCTCAATGGATCGAGGCCCTAATTCGGTGAACCTAGCCTCGACCGAGTAGTGAGTAAAGCTGGAAAAGTAATCCCAGTCTAGAGGAACAAAGCTTTTAATTCCAAACTCAAACTGGATTGGACCCTCCATCAATTGAATGGTTTTCGACTCACGAATTTTTTTTTCCACAGCTAAAATATCACCAATCGCGAGCTGGGATTTCCCTAAATATAGAAATTGATTCTTACCAGTCTTAGACTTTTCCAGAACCTGTTGAACCATTTCCATTAACATAGGTTTATTTTGAATGAACCTCTTCCAAAACTTTCTTGAAAGGGGTCGCTTTCGTTGTATCGATACCCATCAAATCCAGATAGCCTTGCATTTCGGGATTGATGTTAGCCGATTTATGAAACAGCCCTTCGTGAAGCGGTTGCTCACAGATTGCGACAAATTGATAGCCCATTTTCATAACCCGAATCCCAATTACAAAAGCGGCAGCATCCTTTTGACCTTTGTTTTGGACCATGCCTCCCATTGGAATGATAAAGTTGGTCTTGTGATCAATGACTTTTCTGATTTCTTCCAAAGCCAGAGGGGATTTAAATGCGGCGGTAAAGGAAGCCTTGCACCAGTCGAAGTCGGGTTGCTCCTTGAACAAACTCTGAAGCCGGGGAAGAATCTCATCTTTATTTCCAAACAGCCCCACTCTCCAAGATATCGAAATGATCTTTCCACCTAGATAGTCATAAGCTTTTTGGATAAATTCATATTCTAGTTCGGTTGGCTCCAACAAAAGAGAATTCGTAGAATTCCTAGGAAAAGGTTTTCCTGATAACTTGCGAATAACCTCATAAAATTCATCGTTCTTGTTTCCAGGAATTAAAACGCCCTCACAATATTCTGTGTACGGACTATTTTTTTGAAGCCCAAAGTCCACGTTTATCTTCCATTTGTCGTGATACATAAGTATTTCACTGGGATATGTTTTTGAGGGTTTTACATCTTTTGCATTATATTTAATTGATCCGACTATATCGGCATTACTCAGTTTTTTCAGGTTTTTAATGAGCGCCACCAAACGTTTAATGGTTTGAGGTCCCAATTCAGTGAACCCAGCCTCGACCGAATAATGGGTGAAGCTGGCAAAGTGATCCCAGTTAAGAGGAACAAAGTTTTTAATTCCAAACTCAAGCTGAACGGGACCCTCGATTAATTGAATAGTTTTTGACTCACGAATCTTTTTTTCAATAGCTATTATATCCGAAAGGGCTAGCTGGGATCTCCCTAAATAAAAGAATTGATTCATGAGCTTGAAGAAGTCCTAGATTTCTCTAGAATCGGTTGTTGAACCATTTCCATTAACATAGGCGCTATTGGGGATGAACTTCTCCCTGTATTTTTTTTAAAGTGGTCGCTTTAGTCATGTCGATGCCCATTAAATCCATATAGCCTTGCATTTCCGGGGTGATCTTAGCGCCTTCATGAAGCGGCTGTTCGCCCCTGACCATAAACTGATAACCTTTTTCCATGACCCGAATGAGAGGCATAAGACCTTCCGGATTCTTCTTATCTTCCTTCAGAATCCAGACACCCAAGGGGACGATGGCATTGGTTTTGTGATCGATCATTTTTCTAAACTCTTCCAAAGTTAGAAAAGATTTCAAAGTGGCTGTTATGGAAGCCTTGTACCAATCGGCGTCCGGTTTCTCTTGAAACAGCTCTTGGAGCTGAGTAAGAATCTCATCTGTGGTTCCAAACAACCCCGACCTCCAGGATATGGAAGTTATTTTTTGTCCCAGATGATCATAGGCTTTCTGGATAAAGTCATATTCCAATTCAGATGGTTCTAATAAAAGTTCGTTCGTGGTATTTTCTGGAAAGGGATGTCCTGACAACTTTCGAATAAAATCATAAAATTCGTCCAGTTTGTTTCCTTTAACTAAAATACCCTGACAATATTTTGTATAAGGACTGGTTTTCTGAAAAATAAAACCCACACCTAGCTTATCTCTGAATGGACCGACACCTATCTCATTTGTATCCGATTTGGAGGATGGCTTGACTCCTTTTGCGTGATATTGGATCGATCCCCATATACTGGTTTTAACCAAGCCTTCTTTTCTAAAAATGGTCACCAACCGTTCGATGGAACGAGGCCCCAATTCTTTGAACCCGCCTTCCATTGAATAGTGAGCAAAACTGGCAAAGTGATCCCAGTTTACAGGAACAAAGTTTTTAATTCCAAACTCAAGCTGAACGGGACCCTCAATTAATTGAATAGTTTTTGACTCACGAATCTTTTTTTCAATAGCTATTATATCCGAAAGGGCTAGCTGGGATTTCCCTAAGTAAAAGAAGTGATTCATGGTTGATTCTTTCTAAGAGTATCGTGAGCGTCTTCTCCAGAGCGTCAGCCATTTGAGCAGGGGAGACACTCCATAGCTTTTATTTTGGATGAACCGCTCCAAGTACTTTCCTTAGGGCACAGACCAGGTCATGTCAACCCCCATCATGTCCAGACACTCTTGTATTTCTGGCGCCAGAGGAGCACCTCCAAGAAGTGGCTGATTCTCTCGAAGTGCGATGAACTGGTAGCCTTTTTCCATGATTCGAAAACCGACAGTCAAGCATTCGGGATTTTTAGGTGATCGCTTAATAACCAGCCTCCGACCGGGATGATTATATTGGTCTGATGATCAATGAACTTTCTCAGTTCTTCAGAGGCATGGTAAGATTTGAACGTGACATTTAATGAACCCTTATACCAATCAGCATCCGGCCTTTCTTGGAATATAGTAGTCAGTTCGTGAAGTATACTCTTGTCTTGATATCCACCATCATTCCAATACATTGACGTTATTTTGTCGCCAACGTGTAGATATGTCATGGTAATTACATCTTTCAATTCATCGGGTGATATATCGTCAAAGTCGCATCTGTTATTTGCACTTGGTTCCAACTGTCTAAATAGCTGGTCTCCCAGTAAATTAGTTAGTTGCAACAAAATAGTGGATATAGAAGCACTTGGTATTTCTAATGCATTTCTATCGATTTCATATCCCGAGACTTCTTTCACAATTCTAGCAAGTTCAATCGCCCCGTTTGGAAGGATACGATACTTACTAGCATCTTGACAAGCAAAGGCTATAGTGAAATTAGGGTAGTGGACCTCTACTGTTAAGGTGTTGAGCAAAGGGTACTCTTGTTTAATTCCTCGCTCATTATAACGTACCGAGCCGCTGAAATGTTCTAATTTTTCAATCTGAGGATTTGCAAGGACCATGTATAATCGATTAAATGCATCTGGATTCGGACTAAACGCACCGACTAGCACATAGTAAGGGCAGTCATTAAAAAACTCCCAGCTCATTTCATCAAACGTTCTTAGGTTTATTTCTACTGATTGTTCTAGATCACGAATGTCAATACCAGGAGATATTTTGAGGCTTTCCTGAACAGCAAGAATATCATCAATCTCTGTAAACTCAGGGGCTATATAATAAAAATATTTCATCGTATTCCTATACACTTGATAGAATCAGGTCCATTTTCGAGAAAGCACCCCTCCGCTAAATAATGAGTGAAACTGGAAAAATGATTCTAGTTTAGCGGAGTACACGATTTTAGCCAAACTTGACAAGTGGCCGGAAATGGTAACCTTGAATTTCCCGAGATAGGCAAAGTCCTGTATATCGGCTTTCACTCATCCCGGATATTCTTAGGTCACCCCCCCGTCAAGTCTTTTACCACTGTCGGGTTTTAAGCGGTTTGTTGTTTGTCGCCCCATTCCCGACCTTTCCCCAGGGAAAGGAGTGGTCAGCTCCCTACGGCCTTCTGGCCGTCGCCGGTCGGCAGGATGGGGTTGACGGAAGGTTAATGGTCGATCCGCCTGGTGGCAAATCGCCAGGTTAGGGTATGGATCGCGTCGCTCACCTCGGACTCCCCAAGCCTCGCCTCGGTCAGCTTTGGCGATCAGAATGCAGAAAGACAGTAAAGTCAGCTTCGGACCGGGCGGTCGCCCTCTCCATCCCCCGGTTTGGAAAACATCGGGGGGAATGTCGCCCGTCGCCTTGGGGCCTGTATCCTGCCCCAAACCCGACCCGAACGCTCATTGCCGCTTGGGCTAGGGAAGGTGGATCGGGAAAGGCCGGAAGTCTGGTCGTGTTGTAGGGAAAATGCTAGGGTCACCTTGTGAATATTCCTGACGCAGATCCATTAGCTCTACGGGGTGGGATATAGTCTCGGCTCCCGATGGTCGCTGGCGTTATCCTGCACGTCGTTCGCAATTGAGCTAATGAGAAATCTTTCGAGCTAAATCGGCTTGCGAAAACACACGCGCTTCGCCGACAATCTTCCCGCCCAAATCCCCCACTTCCGATCCACAAACAGCCCTCTCCCGAAGCTCAATCTGTTCACTTCTCAACCGATCTCACCGGCACCATCTCCACTTCACCAACTGCATCCAGCTTCACACCCTAAATGCTCCTCAAAATCAGCCTTCCCAATTTCTGCCCCGACCCGCTCGCCGCCGACAATCTCGCACAAAACCCGGAGCCCTCAAAACTCTCCGAATTCATCCTGCATCCCACGGACACCAACCCCTTCGCCTTCGGCAAGGTGTTTGTGAAAGAATCTGAGACAGAAATGTTCCTGAAAATGTGACGTCGATTTTACTCGAATTGGAAGGCCGTTGGAAAAGCGTGAGAAAAATCTGTTACGAAAGTTGAGACGAAAAAGCGCCGCCAATTGAGATGGCCACGAGACCCGAAAGTGGAAACGCAAGCGACTCGACAAATACTTCCAAAAGTCAATCCGTGAAGAAAACCGTGGCTACTTCCGTAGGACAGAAAAAGATGAATCCGTAAGACTTCCGTTAGCCATTTGAAGGTCAAAACCGCGATCTTTTCGGAGTACACACAACGGCTAAAAATAGTCAATAAAAAAGAGGTTCCGCAGGAAGCTGCAGGCGGGGTCTCGGTTGAAAAAGTGGAGAACGATGTTCACATCGTGTTTTTTCCCAAGCTTAAAGACCAGGAATGCCTGCATAAAACACCACATCAAATGTGGCCTTGATGGACCGATAACAAATAGCCGTGCATCTTAATCATTTACGTTGAGGTGGGAACCGCTTAATCAAAGTCTGCATCAAAGAAATCAAATATGTCAAACTTCCTAAACTTAGACGTTTACGAACTCTTTGTCGTTTTTATCAAAACTTCCATCAAATTACCTGTCAATAGGCGCTCAGCGGGACGCTTACGGAACAACGGTCATTGATAACTCGAGCAAATCGGGTTCCTGATAGGGCACCACATTTTCCTCTTTCGTTGTTGTATCTCTCAGTCAAATAATGGTCCAATTGCCCCTGACACAGCCCAACATCATGTTCACATTTTACCGTATCCTTGCATCACCCTACTTGAGCGGATTAAATGATTATCTGCAATTGCCGCCTTTACTCTGTATGGAAATTTTAATCTTTTCTGCCTTTTACGCTATCGCTTATTTCACGAAGGTTCGAACCCCGATAACAGTCGGGATTATTAACTCAGTTTTCTGCTGCGCCTTTCTCGCCACCCTATCCGCTGTTAAAACTAATGTGAGCTCACGCTTTAAGATCGAGCGATTAGAACATTCTTCGCGGAATCTCGCAGACCAACAGCTTGAGCAATCTTTTGATAATGACGAACGAATTGAACCGAATAGTATTGCTTTTGGGTGGACACTTTCTTCCGAAAAAAACGGTTTCCCCTCGCGATTTATTGAGCATTTGAATGACAAGGATGATAGTGAGACCGCCCGCCTTATTTCCTATTATAAACTACAGCCTGCATCCATAACGGAAAAGGGCGTTATTGTTTTTGGATGGGATATTCAAGATCTTATTCATGCCTTTCCAGATGAGTTCCAGTCGTTTCGCGGTAACGCACACGTCGTCGTCTACAAGGGTCCCCCTCCCATACCGATTTATTTGGCAGTTTACACCGATAGCCATCTCCTATTTTTAAGAAGAGGTGACAAATGAAAACCGTGGTGTCGTGTTTGGCGTTTTGTCTAATGTGGTGCATTCCGATTTCTCTAGCGTTTGGTGATATCGGATTCGTGTTTGCAATTGGCGTGGTATGGCTCCTGTTCAATTTCCTAGTCTTCCGCGAAAGCGATCCATGTTCGTACTATCTTAAGCTTTTTCTCTTACCGCTAAGTGCTTTTGTAGGAAATATTCCTGGGGCTGGTTACTGTGTAGCAACAATCGCAATTAGCTTGCTGCTACTGCCTATCGTAGCCTCATTTATGTATTATTCGGCAATGCTATTCGATCCTGTTTCAAAAATGCCATGGATTGAAAATCTAATCATAATCTGTTTGCTGAGCTCCAGCCTATACTGGGTATCCACTTCTTTTAGTGTAGGGAAACAATTTAATTCGATGCGCCAAATGGTCCGAATTCATTCCTTAAAATCGATCGACGTTTTGTGTAACACCGTGCTTCTATATTTAACCATTGGGCTTGTGATATCCGAAAAACCTAACGCATTTCTTTTTTTTAAACCAAAGTTTACTGTGGTGAATCCATTTCAGTTAGACGAAAAGCAATTAGAAACTGTGCAGTGGTTGGATTTGTACCAATATGCGGGCAATACAATCCAAAATCGGATGCCCATACTTTTCTATGGAATTATAGTAAACGCAGATGGTTCACGATTAAATCATCCCGCCTACAAAGTGAACCAATTAGATCTTGACTCAGCCTATTTCCGGGAAGTGATCAAAAATCTCGGGGGAGAGGCGACCCCCCTAAGCGACAATAGGGGAAAAATCGAATGTTATGTACATGGTAAAGCATTCCTCGTTCAACCTTTAGATTCAGGATATGTTTACCGGGCGAGTGACTCCCTTTGGAATCCGGTCAGCGAAGACTTTCCGAACGCAGCGTTTTTTTATTCGATAAATTATCGTAGTCCATACTTCTATGTCGGGGACAAGGACCACCCTTATATTTTCACGATGGAGAAGAAAACTGCTGACTGAACTAATTCGCAATCACCTTTGAGGGCAAGCTCATCCCGGCGGACTATAACCAAATCGCTCACGGTTACGTTCTCACCTCGCATAAGTCCCAGGGCAAGACGGCGGATCACGTCGTCGTGGCCGCTGAAAAGCTCGGCAGCAAAGCGTGTTATGTCGCCACCTCGCGCGGCAGGGAATCGGCTACCGTTCACACCATCGAAAAGGATCGACTCTACTCGGGCTTACCGCAGTCGGAAGATCGACTATCCGTCAGCGACGTTCTTCAATCGCTCAAGAGACCGGATAAATACAAGGTTGTTGACGACTATTACCGGGAACTGGATCGGAGAAGCCTCGGGCAATCTCATCCGATATCGGTTTCTGCTCACAGAGAGCACGCACCAGAGCAACAAAAGCAGCAGGGCAAAAGCATCGGGTTTTAAGGTGTTCGAGTTGGCGACCCATGGCTGCGACGGTCTGCGCGTTACCCCTGAATATCGATTTTGTGTCGGCGTGGCGTCACCAAAAGATCAGACCAGAGCAGGCCATGAGCGAAGCCTCCAAAAAGGCGTAGCGTGGTGGCCAGCCGACCACCCCTTAATCCTCCGTGGTTCCGGCAGCCGGTACCACGCTAATATTTTCACGGGACATGCGACAAGTGCCACCGGTACACGACACGGGTCGCCGTGGATGTGGTTCACTTATTTTATGCAGTCCGACTATGCCGCCTCGTACGCTACCCGAAATGGTGACGTTACGCTCTAATTACTCGACATATGAATAATAATAATCTACTCTTTTCTCCGAAATTTAAGTTCGACGACGAACACTTGATGAGTCTGGAAGATGTTGCCGAAAAGCTGGGTGTTTCATCGCGATCTGTCCGTCGGCTTATCGCTCGAGGCGATCTCGCAAAACCTGTCAAAGTTTTGAGTTCACCTCGACTTTATAACTCGGACGTAACGACCTACCTGGAACGGCTCAAACAAAAGCGGGACAACAAGGAAAAGAAAATATGATCAACATGGTCTACAGGCGCAAGCGCACGAAGAAAAATGGGAAGATTGAAACGGCTCGTCTCTATCGTGGACGTTATCGGTTGGACGGTGACGCCAAAATTACCGATATCGCTTTGCATACTTCGGACAAACGAGTCGCCCAACAAGCGTTGGAAAAGATCATGCAACAAAAGCAATTGGAGGCCGCTGGGTTAGCCCCCACCGAAAGTCAAGTCAACGTCGCACAAATGACGATAGAACAGCATCTCAAAAGCTACTTGGCCGACGTGGCCGCTCGAGGTCTCACACCTCGGTACATCTACGTTTTAGGCCGAGTCATTCAGAAGGTCGCCAGCGGTTGCGGCTGGAATGTCATGACTGATGTCACAGCCGACAGCTTCATCGAGTGGCGCGGAAAACAGAAGCGTGCCCCCAAAACACTCAAAGAATACTTTGTAGCCGTCTCCGGGCTCTTTAATTGGATGGAGCGCCAGGAACGGATCGTAAAGAACCCACTCCTACGTGTGCAGCGTGTCCAGATCGCAGGTAAACAAACTCGGGTTCGCAGAGCGTTTACGAATGCAGAAATGCAACGACTCCTCTCGGTTTCCGGGCCTCGTAAGCTTGTTTACCTGATGGCCGTCTACACCGGGCTCAGGCGGGGTGAATTGGGCAAACTCGTGGCTTCCGATATCCATCTTGATGTTACTCAGCCGTTCATAACCGTTCGAGCTTCGATCACCAAGAACCATCGCCAAGCGACCATTCCGCTGCATCCCGATCTCCTTCCAGATTTAGTCAAACAAGTTCGCAAGAATCCTACGCCTGCGAAATTGCTGGCTTTGCTCATCCCCAACATGACCCAGTTTCGGCAGGACTTGACTGCGGCAGACATTGAGTTTGTGAATGCTGATGGGAAACGCGCCGATTTTCACTCCCTCCGCTACACCCTCGCCACCAATATGGCCCGGGCAGGAATCAATCCCCGCCTTGCGATGGAAGTCATGCGCCATCACGACATCAAACTAACTACCCAAACCTACACCGATGCTGGGCTTTTACCCGTTGCGGACGCCGTACTGACCCTACCCAGTTTGACATCACGCACACAAATAGGCACACAAGATTTGGTCCGGAACCGGGTAGACAAGTCAAACCTAGTCACTAGAAAGTCAAAATATTCTAAATCGCAAGATACTGATAATCAAGATGTTGTGGTGCTCTCGGCAAACCCTGGCCAGTCTCGTCACGACTTCAATCAAACCCAAAAAAGTAGGTCTACGCCCGACCTACGACCCAGGCTACGTTGAGGCCGGCCCGCTGGGCTTAAAGCCAAAAGGGACACGAACACCGGAGCCGAATACATCAATTGAACTGGAACTTGCTCTACGGGGGAGTCAACACGCCTGCGACTTCATTGAAAGAATCCGCGTAGAGCCTGGTCTAAGGGCTCGTTCGTGAGGCCGAGTAGTTTCGTCGCTGGGGAGGGGTCGCCGATGTTGTCTTCTGTGGCCATTTTGAACTGCTCAGAGAAGCCGAAAAGCTTCGAACCGAGCGCCGCAGCGAAAACCGGCACGCTGAAGATGATGAGACTTCGCCATGCGAACAAAACGATGAGAGAGACCAGCCACAGCGCCGCAAGCAGGCCCCATTCGATCGGCGTGGGATTAAAAAGGTTCGTGGCCGCCATCATAGAGATGTTGTTGGTAGGCGCAAATTTCAGCAGGAAAATCACGAACGGGCCTGCGAGCGCGTAGAGATAAAGCGCAGCGCGAACGGACGTGACAATCGGCAGACCCACGGGCTCACGGAGCACACCTATTTTCTGCGCTTCTGCGATTTTTGTTACCATTTGGATGAAGGTGACCGGAGTCGGGCCAACTAGGTCGATCGTTTGCGAATGAGTGCTGGCTGTGGAAAGCGTTTTCACCAGGCATTGCGCGACATGTCGAACGCTTACTGGCTGGATTTGCGAACGCCCGCCGCCCAGCACAGCAAAACTGCGGAAGAACAACCACGATAACGGTGGATTGATCAATCGCGCGATGAGCAGAAAAATGCGATCGCGCTCGTCGTGTCCGTAAATAAGTGAGGCGCGAAAGATGGTCCACGGCAGGCCCGATTTCCGCACGAGCTCTTCAGCTTCCCACTTCGTGATGTGATACCGGGAGACCGCGTTCGGGCGCGTGCCTATGGAGGACAAGTGGACGAAGCGCATGGACGGATTCGCGTTCTTCGCGGCAGCCAGCACGTTTGCGGTGACCTGCGTGTGGGCTTCTTCGAATGTCGATTGATCCTCAAAAATAATCCCCACCAGGTGGATAACCGCAGTCACTCCCGCGAAAGCAGAAGCCAGTGTCTCCGGTCGACGCACGTCAGCCGTGACCACTTCCACGCCGGGGTAGGGTAGGGGAATGGTCTTTCGCGTGAGAATCCGCACGGGCAGCCCGTGTTGGACCAGGGCTTGAACCACTTCTCGCCCAACAAATCCAGAACCGCCAGTAACCAAAATCATGATGGAGTAAGATGCCTAGACCGGGTGAAGTCGCAAATTCAAATTACTCCAGGGATGAAATGACTGCCTTCTAGGACAGGATTAAGAATTGAATTGATTTGGGCGAAACTTTTTCAATAGCGCGCAGTTAAACGTTTTTAATCCATCGCTATGACCAAGTGCCTGAAATCCCTGCTTGCCCTCGCGATTCTCTTCTGCGCCGTACCCGCCATGGCCGATCCATCGCCATCGCCGACTCCGTTGCCAAACCAGCAAGATTGGACCAACATTATGCCCTCGGCTGATCTAAAGGGATGGACCCGCGTGACAATTCCGCCAAACAAACCGCTGGGCCGCGCCCAATGGCATCTGGATGACTCGGGCCAGGTGTTGGTTTGCGACGGTGATGGCGGCCACGAGATGCTTCGATTCGATAAGGAATTCAAGAATTGCAGCTTTCACGTGGAATGCCGCTTTGTTCCTGTGACCGGGCCGAAGCAGAGTTACAACAGCGGCATTTTCATTCGAAACTCCGCCGATGGTACAATTTGGCACCAGTGCCAGCTAACGATGGATGGCGGTTACCTCTTCGGGAGTACGCCAGACGGAGACAAGAACACGAGATTTAAGGCACCAGCCAGCGAAAAACGGATGGAACCGGCCGGCGAATGGAACACCGTGGAAGTGACGGCGCAGGGAAGCACGCTGATCGTTTGGTTCAATGGCGCGGAGGTGAGCCGGTTCACGAACTGCGGGCAGCCCACCGGCTACATCGCCCTGGAATCCGAAGGGTATGCGATTGAATTCCGTAACTTGGGGCTGAAGGAGCTGCCTTGAAAAAGTCCCTAACACCCATCCTCCTGACAGCTCTTTTGCTGGCACCCTGGATCGAGCTCAATGCCGACCCGACGCCGACTGCAACGCCAACCGTTTCTACCTCTGTCGCAGCTTCTACTCTGGCGAACCCCGCTGCCAAGCACGCCACCCGATTTGAGAAAGAAATCGCCGCTTTTGAGAGGGCTGATGCGAAGTCACCGCCGCCACAAGGTGCCATTCTTTTTGTGGGCGACTCGGCCATTCGCCTGTGGAAATCATTACCGCAGGATTTTCCGGAGTACCAGGTCATCAATCGCGGCTTTGGTGGATCGGAGTTGGCTGACTCCACTTACTTTGCTGATCGAATCATCGTGCCCTACCACCCGCGCTTGATTGTGCTAAAAGCCGGTGGCAACGACCTGACCGACGGGAGAACTCCGGAGCAGGTTGCCGCTGATTTTAAGGCTTTCGTGGAAGCGATTCGCGCCAAGCTGCCGAACGTGCGCATTGCCTACCATTCGACCAACCCGAATCCCGGTCGTTGGAAGCAAAAGGAGATTCGTCTGAAAACCAACGCTCTGATTAAGGCCATTGTGGAGCAAGGAACCAATCTGGACTTCATAGAGGTGTGGGATCAGTTTTTGGATGCTCAGGGCAATCCTCGGCCCGAGCTGTTTCTCAAGGATGGAATCCACAGTAACGATGCGGGTTACAAGGTGCTTGCGGAGATCGTTCGCCCGCATTTGAGATCGTGAAAGATCAGCGAGGAAATGGGGTCTGCATTGGGGTTGAATCGGCGCGGTCGCCGAGCTACAATTCACCCATGGAATCTGGATCCACGCCAGACGCTCTCTCTGAGTTTTCTGAGCAATTCAAAAAGCAGGCGATTCCCTATTTGGTGGCGGTACTTCCCCCGGAGCTTTTTGATCGGGGGCGAGAATCCGAGATGTTGCGTCGGGTGGTTGAACTCCTAAACGAACGGTTAAAGGCGGATCAAGTACCCATCGGGCCACAAGTGACCTATTTGGCCTATCTCAAAATTTTTCACTCAATGCCTGCGTTCGAGGTCATTCCGGATCTCGAGACAAAGCTCAAGGAAATCCTGGATGAGTCTGGGTTATTTCCTGAGTTTGCGTTTAGAACGAGCCGACTGTAACTCCAAATGCAAACAATGGATGAACTCTTCCAAAAGCTGGATCACCAAATCAAGGAGCACGACCTTTTATCGATCCGAGATTCGATCCGCGCATCTGCACTGCCCTCTGCATTTCTAGCACTCGATTCGGGGCCGACGGCGCTCTCACAGAGCTTTATCTTTGGATCACCGATGTTACCAGATCAGGTGGATTGGCCGACGAATTCCGAAGGGTGGCCGTTAATGCACGTGGCACAAATCGATTTCGAGGACTTGATGTACGGGTGCCAGATGATATCGACACCTTGGCAAAAGCGGAGCAGTATTGAAACGTCTCGCCACAAGCTGAATGACGGGATTGACTTTACATTTCCGTTCTTGTAAGGGGATACGCGACGATGATGTAGATCCAGCATCCTGTTTTGTTTTTGTTATTACGTAAAGTCAGAGATTCTTGTCGCCTTTGTTTTCCCCCAACTGATTATCGCAATACTCTATCAGAGCATCTATCCGTTTGTCATCAGGTGGAATCTGCCTAAAGAAGGGGATAGAGAAAATCGCACGTTCTCTTGACTCTAAGTAACGTCCTTTAGCGAACAAAAACTCCGCATAGTATTTGGATACTATCCGTTCAGCATCATCATAAGGATCTCACCGAGCCTTGACTAAGGCACAATTGAACTCTCTCTCCGCGAATTCATCCTGCTTTAGATCGTTTAAAATAACCGCATAATACAATCTCCCCCAAAAACAATCGTCATAGATTAGTGATCTTTCAATTAATTCCTTGGCTCCGTTAAAATCCTTATCATTACATTTCAATAGTGCACATTCGAGTAATGCCTGACCACTGTTGGGATAAGCCTTTATGAAAGCGTCGACTAGTTCCTTCCTCTCATGGCTTCCTCTTTTTGCATCAAGAATCGAATCAACATAGTCATCTTCATTCATAGGTATAATTCTTGGCTGGAACGTCTTTGGCAGATCCGTAGGCATGCTTAAGTTTATGCCATGGGATTGAATCAAGATTCTCCAGCATGTTTTATAGCCTAATAGGCGACCGACTTTGCCAGCGAGAATTATTTCGAACCTGTGCTCTTAAATTTCCAACTTCACCTTTCGTTCGCCCCGGCTATCCAGTCGGCGATGAAGTCATCGAGCCGGATGTCTAAGCAAATTAATTACCCTTTGCCAACGCATGATCTTCGCTAGATCCATTGCCCTGTCTCCATTCTTCGTCGTCAGTCCCTCATCAGCTCCATTCTCAAGCAAGATTTCCACCATATTCGCGTTACCAGCGAGCGATTCCCGATGCAAAAATGTAAAACCGTCCTCGTCGGGTTGGTTGACCACTCCAGGGTTCTCTCCTAAGAATTTTCGGAGAGAGGGCACCATGTTAACACTCATAGGATGCTCCGCCTCGTCAGCGTCCTCCCTCGGCACGAGTAGAATCTTGGACGGCTCTCCAAATTTGAGACCCCACGCCTCGTCGTGAATTTGCCGCTCGACTGCGGTCATCCGAGACCGGAGGAGATTCACCGTGAATGCCCCATAAGCACGCTCCCCGGCGTACATCCAGTCCATCAACTGCTCTAGGGGAAATGAACGGATATCACCCTTGTTTATCGACTTCAGTCGGTTGGGCTGGTTCATCAAGGTCCCAGTCAGTCGACGACCATCGAATTCAATTTCGCTAAGCCACATGTTTTCAACTTCGTCTTCGGGAGTTCGCTCGGCTAAGAGACGGTCTGCAAACATCGTCTTGATGGCGAAGAAGTTGAAGGCGGGAACAATGCGACGACGCTCCCAGGAAAGCTCGCGCCAGAAAAATCGGAAAGTAGCTTGGGCCCGGACGCTTGCCTCTCGCATTTCCGGATCTTTATTGTCCACCCAGTAGATCGTGTTCATAAGTTTTGGCTCTTCGAGGGTTTCGATTGTTTAGCGCGACCTTAATGTGGACGCGTGCCTGCCCACAATTGGCTAACCAACAGTAATCCACAGCAAAACAACATTGGCAACATAGACGTTGCTCAGGAATGACTCGACAAAAGAGGGTCGACCGGAGAGATGTGAACTCTCAACCTGTCCAACGCCGTCATCTGCGTCAACGCACGGCAACCTCCCTCTAATCACAAAATTGTTTCCAGATGTAGACAAAATCTGTTCAGGCGTTAATTATCGGAATTGATGACGCCCAAGCGCTTTAAGCCACTGCGACCGAATGACCGAGAGATTAATATCATCGTCATCATGGCCGTTTTGCTCTTTTGCATATTTATCGCCCTTATATTTGCTTGCGGAGTGGGGTATGCGGCCTTGGGGATCGCGCCCGGGTTGATGGTGATCGGCTGGTTCAGTTACCGGTTGGCGATGCGATCTTCCAGCTCCAAACGAGTCAAAGAATCTGGATTACAAGCCACCGGAGTAGCCACGGGCGTGAGGGTCGAATCCGATGACGACACAGGCACCTGCTACTTTCTGGAGTACGAGTACCTAGACCGAGCTGGTGGAAAGCAGTATGGACAGGTGACTCTTGCTTCGCCTGCGGAGTTCGAAGAATGGAAGAAGCGGATTAACGACGGCCAAACCGCGTTTACCGTTCTTTACGATCCCCAGCGCCCATCGCAGCACGATTCCATTTTCAATAACAAGGCGATCGGTAGTGGCCCACGGTAATTGAGCTTTTTGTTGTCGTGTACAAATAGATTGAGATCTTCCCGAAACAGCAGCTAGGGCGCAGCGTTTCAATTTCGACAACGATGTCTTTAGCCCGCTGAAAAAGGATCTCGCGCAAATGGACGGATAAGCGCCGTCTCCCGCTCAAAATTCTTATTGCACGCCCATGATGAAGAACACCAGGTAGGCCACTGCCGTTAGCAGCGTGAGGAATCCGCAGATCGCGCCACCCGCCGCTTTCGGTGCCGTGATGCGAAGAAAGCGCTCGGACGTATTCGCCGTGTGCGTGTGGTACCGCAGGAGCCGGGAGACCTTGATAAAGACCGGGAGTGGCAAGAAGAAGAACGAGAACGAAAAGAAGAGGCCAAAGAGCAATACGACCACGCCGGAGATATCGTCCAGTCGGAACAGCCAGGCGGGACGCTGCGGAATCTGGGCGAGATCTGGATAGTGCTGTACGATCTGAGCCAAGTGTAGCGCGCGAAATCCGCTGTAAACAAGAATCGCCAGGACCACCGCGAAAACGATTCCTCCGGTAACGTCTCTCACGCCCCACACGGTTTCCACGGGCAGGCTGAAGTCGGTAATGGTGCGACGCAAGGGCGGTTGATTCGGCGCTTCAGAAAAAATCACGTCGGTGTGCCCGGGGCGGAGCGTGGAGGCATCGCGAAACACCGAAAGGCAGTTGGGAGTGGCAAAGGTAGCGGGCAATTTCGCCATGTCCCGCCATTGGGATGCTTGCCATTTATCGGTAATGGCCGGCTCAGGAGTGCTGGACCCGTAGAATCGAGAAATGGCTGGCCACTCCAATCCCTCCTCGAGACGCCCCTGCATGAACTGGTCGCTCAGCACGGCCACATTTAACTGGCGGTCGGCGCTCGGGTTGGTTTGCGCTGGCTCACTGTATGGGTAAAACGGACGGTCTGTGGTAAAGCTCAAGCGCACGAGCCGGGTAACAAAACCGTCCTTATCCGGCGTCGGGTTGGTCAATTGGAACGCCGTGATTTTCCAATGCTTATCCGTGTATAGCCTGATCCATGATTCCTGCGCCGCGGTCCAATTGAAATGATTCGTCTGGCACCACTGACGAATGCCCTCCACATGATCTGCTTCCAAAACGGTGACATGGTAACCGCCCACATCTTGAGTTTTGAGAACTTGAAAGGAATCGATGTCAAAAACAGTGTCTACGGATCGACCCAGCTGAAACAAAACTGCCGGAACCATCGCCGCAAACGCGTGGGAGAGCAGATCGGGATAATACTTCGGCCGCTCACGTTCCGGGCCAGAAACATCCTTCGCCATTTCTAGAATCGATGGGTCCACTTCCACCACCTCCGGCGTGGTCGGAGTGGGAACCAGAAACCCCATGGTCGGAGTTTTCGTTTCAAATGACGCGCGGCGAATAAAGTGTTCCGTGTGGGACTTTGAATCCCAGATGATTAAGGCCGATTCCTCGTCGATCTGGATCTGAGCATTGATTGCGTCAAAAACTTGGGTAACCGTTGCACACGCCATAGCTGTGGCGGTCGTCGCAATTAAGGCGATCAGGCCAGCCCCGAGATGTTTCATTTTAACAGGCATAAAATTACTCATAAATCTAAGTTGATTTTAATGTGGGGTCTCAACCCAAACAAATTCCTGGGCGCTTCCATCGTCGAGTTCCTTCGGCACGTGCCACCGAACCGTTTGTCTGGTGACTAAGTCTCCATAAATCAAGAGGTCAGCTAGAGGACCACTCAGGGCTCTGAAAAGCACATGCCGTCCATCTGGTGAAACTCCGGCGACACAGTCTGAGTACTCAGGACGTTTCTTGATTATGCCCAAATATATCAAGAAGGCCGGGGCGAGGCCGCGCCGACCAAACGCCTCATATCCCTTGACTTCCTGCCGCAGATAATCTGGGACAGGCACCCATCTAAGGTGCTTCCGGTATCCGCATCTAAGTGAGGGGCAACGCCTGAGATGTCCTTGCCCGTTGCGATATCGATGGTCCAGACCTGATCGTCCGCACTCGCGAATCCCTTCTGAGCTCGAAACTGCAGCTTACCATCGGAGGAATAAGTGAGTTGTGCATTCCACGGGATAACCGGCACGCCCGAGCCAGCAAAAGCCTGCATTTCAATAGGGAGGGAAATATCCTTCTGCTCGCTTCGTTGCAGGATAAGCTTACCAGAAATGACGCCACCGCTCCAATTGGTCGGCATAGGAGCCAAGACCCACGCTCTTGTTTTTCCATCGGGTGAGAGTTTTGCACTAGAGTAGCCCACGCTAGGCACGTCAACGGCATTGAAATGGGCGATGTACTGGCGTGTTGAAGAATCATAGCTCCAGCATCCAGAGGATTCTCCCGGTTTTCTCACCAGCCAAAACGCACCATCAACATCGTTTGGCGTGAACGGAGTGTTTCTGCTGATGCCTCCCGAGCCTGCGTTGAGGAGAAACCAGTCGCCCTGATGATTACAGAATATGGAGTTGCCTAGGACGCCAAATGCATCCAATCGACCGCCGTGCCAGATGCGTTTCACATCCCAGGTTCGGTAATTGATGTCGTAAAGGTTCACGGTGTAATTTGGGTCTGTACTGTCGACCTGGAGTGTCACGAAACGCGGGTACATTCCTGTGCTTCCATCACGGATCAGTACGTTCAGCAATGGCTCAGCATTCCATGATGAATGACAAAACTCGATGCGCCTAGTCACGGGAATCTCAGGATGGGAGGGAATGCATTCCCAGGCACCGGCAATAAAATCCCATTCGTTTTCTTTTCCGACGGATTCCCGACTAAAGATAACGAACTTCCCGTCGCCTGGCTTGGATTCATCCTCAATGGAGGGCCTAAACACTTTCAAAATAGACTGTTGATTCATCGGGATCATGCTCTTTAGATTTTGAGCAGGTGCGTTCTCGGCAGAAAGCGACAGGAGAACAGCGACGATCAGCAGTTTCATCACAAAACCGTAACAAGCCTACTTTTACAAATGTCAGGGGAATGTCAGAGCTTTGTAAAAAGAAACACCCTTACACTATCCTGCTTTTCCAATAGCCAGGACGTCTTTTCATGTGCATCACCCACGACCCACAATCGGTTCTCTTGCTCGAGGTAAATAATGGCGTAAGGGAATTGGTGATTGAAGTGTCGTCTAACAGGCGGATTAAATTGGTGAAATGCCCTCGGATGACGGGACACCTCTCGGATCATCCGCTCCATTTTCTGGTAAAACCTTTGGGACAAACCGGGCCCGAGTGAATCATAGTGGGCGACAGCCTCCGAAAGCTCTGCATCCGCTGCCGGATGGAGAACGAACCGTTTCACCGACTGATCTTGCTGGCGGCCTAGGCTAATGAGTCTTCTAGGGAGATGCCTTCGACTTTGCCGTCCAGGATTTCTGCAACTCGGTCACGAATCACCAGCTTCCAAGCGTCTTCGACCTCCGGTTCCATGCCGCCATGGGACTTGATGAGAATGCGGTCGATCAGTTCTCCCAAAACCTCCTTAGGGAGCTGGGAGGCTTCTTCCACTAGCGTGTCCAGGCTAATCGGCATCACCCCAAAGCTAACCGTTTTCTCAGGTTAGCGAAAGCTCGGATTTTTGGGTTCAATCGATGATTATTTATTGAATCTCCGCTACGGGCGCCACGTCATGTTCACCCCATCACGGGGCACACCCTGTTGATTCAACACTTCATTTAATCGCTCGCTCACCTGATCATGCGCATCCTTCACGATTGACGATTGTTCAGCGGCATCGCGCGCCGCTTGGTTCAGCAGATCGATCATCTTCTTGCGATCCTCCTCCGTCACTCCGTTGAGCCAACCACCTTGCGTATCGGAATCCAGGCCGGAAATCATCTCTACCGAGAGCACCTTCGCCTCAGGAAAACTCGCGTTGACTCGACCGCCGGTCTCTTGACTTATGCTAAACGGCTGTCTCAAATCGAACCCCGCTTTCACTCGGAACGACGCGGAAACAGTGAGGCTTTTCTCCGTTAACAAGATCGGGATGTGGAGCAATTCTTCGTGCTCAGATAATTTGACGCTCACGTGTTCCTCGCGCTCCACCACCGCCAATTCTGCGATGGGGCGCGTCTGGGTTTGGATCACAATCGAATTCACACGCACCTCCGGCGTCACGGAAAAGACATCATGAACGGCCTTAGCGGAGGCGTTGAGAATACGCTCGGTGGAGTCTGTGCATTGGCGAAGGAGCAGCAGAGCGCAGAGAGTCATCACTGCAAAAAGAATGAGCGCCACGATGAGTGTGCTCCGCCACAATCGTCCGAGCACCTGTAAAATCGCAGCCATTCCTTCACTCTACACCTTTTCTTGAAATTAAAATAATCTCACATTTTTTTGAAGTTTTTAGCGGTTTATGGCATCTTATAAGTATGAAGAAACTACTTGCAGTGGTTCTCGCAGTTGTGATGTCCTTCGCGCTGGTTCAGTCTTCCCAGGCGGGCGTACATGTCAGCATCGGCTTCGGCTTTGGTGGTGGTGGCTACTACCATGGCGGCGGAGGCTGTTACGGCGGTGGTGGCGGTTATTATGGTGGCTATTATGGTGGACCCGTTTACTACGCGGCTCCTCCCGCCTACTACGCGCCTCCCGCTTACTACTACGCTCCTGCACCGGCCCCTGGCTACCTACCTCCGGGAGTCTACGCTCCACCTGTCGTGTATCAGACCGCGCCCCCTGGCTACGTCGTCTATCATTGATTAGATGGAGTTGGATCTTAGTTCGAAAAGCCCACACCAAGTCTTAGACGAAGTGTGGGAACAGCTCGTCGTCGCCACGCAGTCTGCCAAGCATCCATTTCACACAGCGCAGATTGGCACGATTGACAGCACCGGTTTTCCTCAAGTGCGCACGGTGGTTTTGCGGCACGTCGATCCTCCCACGGCCACGTTGCGGTTTAATACCGACATCCGTGCGCCTAAGACGGCCCACCTCCGGGCAAATCCCCGGCTCGCTTGGCACTTCTACGCGCCTGAGCTGAAGATCCAGGTTCGCATGGCAGCCACTGCCACCATTCATCACCAAGACGCGCTCTGTCGCACCACTTGGGAGCAAACGGCTCTCACCAGTCGTCGCGCGTACCTCCAAAATCCCGGTCCGAGTACGCCCTCATCCATCCCCACTTCTGGTCTTCCGGAATCTCTCCAGCATCGCATCCCCACCACAGAAGAGGCCGAGCCGGGTTACCAAAACTTCTCTGTTGTGCTCACGCAAGCCTTGGAAATGGACTGGCTTTATCTTGCTTCTTCCGGGCATCGACGCCTCCACTTTAAACTCGGCTCGGTTCCAACCGTTCCGTCCGAAGCCTCTTGGCTCTTGCCTTAGCGCCCTAAGTTTCGCAGTTTAGAGGTTCGTCCTGCCTCCATGTCCACCGAACCGCTCCTCCTCTACAACACCCTCTCTCGCGAGATCGAAACACTCCGTCCAATCGACGGCCACACCATACGCTTTTACGCCTGTGGCCCCACGATCTACAACTTTGGCCACATCGGTAATTTCCGCACTTACGTCGCCGTGGATCTGCTGCGGCGCACGCTTAAGGCCTCCGAAATGGCCGTGAAGCACGTCATGCAATTCACGGACGTGGACGACAAGACCATCCGGGAAGCGCAAAAAGCCAATCTCTCCCTGGGCGATTACACTGGCAAGTTCCGCCAAGCCTTTATCGATGACGCGAACGCCCTGCACCTAGAGCCCGCCGAGCATCAGCCGAATGCCACCGATCACATCCCGGAGATGATCGAGCTTATCGCCCAGCTTGTGGCGTCCGGCCACGCTTACCCGCTCGAGGGCTCCGTTTACTTTCGCCTCGCCTCGTTTCCTCGATACGGCTGCCTCTGCCATCTCGATTTGGCTGGACTTGAGCACGGCCATCGAATTGCAGCGGACGAGTATGAAAAAGAGGGTGTCGGTGACTTCGTCCTATGGAAAGCGTGGCAGTCCAATGATGGCCCGGTCGCTTGGGAATCGCCCTGGGGTAGAGGTCGACCGGGCTGGCACATTGAGTGTTCGGCACTGGCAAACCGTTTTCTTGGTCCGGAGATCGATCTCCATGCGGGGGGAGTCGACCTTCGCTTCCCGCACCATGAAAACGAGATTGCCCAGAGTGAATCGGCCTTTGGAAAGGATTTTGTCCGACACTGGTTTCACGTGGAGCACCTGCTGGTGGAGGGCCAGAAAATGTCTAAATCCGCCGGGAATTTCTACACCGTCCGGGACGTGCTGGAGAAAGGCTACTCCGGTCGCGAACTCCGTTACGCCCTCTACTCCGGCGCGCATTATCGTAAAAACCTGAATTTCTCCTGGCAAGCGATGGAGGATGCTCGCGCAGCTCTACAGCGCCTGGACGAATGGCGCACTCGCCTCAAAGACACCCTCACGAACGGTCCCGATTCCACGCCCTCCGACGCCGCCACGGCTGCGGAAGCCTCCGAGCTCGCCCCTTCCTTCCGAAAATCGCTCCAGAACGATCTCAATGTCAGCGACGGGCTAGCTCACATCTTCCAGGCCGTTCGTAACACACACAGAAGCATCGACGAAAAGCAGCTCTCAAAAACAGGTGCTCAAGCGTTCCTGGAGGCGTGGGCGAATATCGACCAAATCCTGGGGCTCGGAGAGCGTACCATTTCTATTCCTGCCGAGGTCGCGCAGCTCGTTGAAGAGCGGAAAATCGCTCGCGCTCAGAAAGACTTTAAGAAAAGCGATGAACTTCGAATGAGACTATTGGACCTTGGTTGGAAGGTAAAAGATGGCCCTAAAGGACAAGAGTTGATGCCAAGCTCTGGTTAGCAAGTACAATATCTTGTGCTAACGTTTAGCGAAGTACATTGATTACGCTGGTAATACGGGCCGATCTGGTCTAGTTCTCGAGAAGCAACATGAAACATGCGAGTGTTTCAATGTAATACGGAATTCTCTAATCTTGTTCTCATGCCGCGTTCCATCCTTCCTGAGAAATCATTTTCACCCAGGGTCAACCGACTTCTCGAACTTCTCCAAGCGCCTCTCTGCTCGCTGCAGCCCCAAGCCCACTCTCTCCTGGATCTAGCAGTGCTTGCGCTGAAGGGCCCTACGGTCTGGATCTGCGTGGGAGATCGCCTTTTCTCGCGCAGCCAGTCGTTCTCGGTAACACCACCCTCGGAACAGTTCAACAAATGCGTCCAGCGGATCCACACGCAATGTACCCAGAGAAGTGCCTATGCTTCGCTTGCGTTGCCCTTTTCAGAAGACTGTGAATCTCATTGGTTTTGCGGACAACCGCTCATTGTCGAGTCAGAGGTCGTCGCAGTGATCGGTCTGGCGGATGATTCCCCACGCGAAATTGAACCGCTGGAGCATCGATTTCTCACCACCGCCTCCTCGTTGCTGGCGGCCTGTTTTAAAGAGGAGCTTCACCGTCGCGGCCAGGGTTCCGATGAGATCCTGCATCTCACGCAATCACAATCTCTACGCGCACGGTTGCGTCGTGAAACCCCGCCGCCTGCTGAACCGGACGCTGTGGATGCGAAGATCAAAACCCTATCGCTTTTCGCCTCCGGAATCGCCCACGATCTCAACAATTGCCTCGCTGCCATCCGCCTGAACATCGCGGGACTTCAGGTCGATCTAGAGAATAACCCGGAAGGCCTGACCGCTCTTTTCTCCTCAGAGCAGATGCTCGGTTCCGCGCAAATCCTGGTGAAACAGCTCCTCAACTTCTCCCGCCCCATGGAACCGGTGCGATGCAAAGTCGATCTGATTCGGCTCCTGAACGAGAAAGTTGCCCCATTCTTCGAACGACGTTGTCCCCTCGTTTTCGACTTCGAGCCCGGTCCATTTTGGACGGAAGTCGACCCCGAACAGATGGTGCAGGTCTTTCAGAATCTAATCCTAAACGCATTTGAAGCGAGTCCGCCAGAGACGCCGGTGCACATCTCCGCACAACGGCTTCAGACCGACGACGGCAAGCCCTATTTGAGCTTTAAGATCATCGATCAAGGAACAGGGATGACTCCTGACATCCAGGCGAAGATATTCGAGCCCTATTTTACCTCCAAAGCGCAGGGTTTGGGTCTGGGACTCGCCTCCAGCCTTCAAATCGTACAAAAACATAACGGAGCGCTCAGTTGCTCCAGTCTGGCCGGCCACGGAACCACGTTCACGCTCTCACTTCACCCCTGCGAACCGGCTTACGACATGCAACAACCGCTCACTCGAACGTCGATCCCTAAGAGTGCGACCCGCCGCCGTATTCTCATCATGGACGATCACACGGAACTCGTTGCGGCGCTCGCTCGTCTTCTCAAAATCATGGGTTACGAGACGCTCCCTACGAGGTCCGGTCAGGAATGCGTCGAAACATTCCGCACGGAGCTCACCCACGGTAACGCCATCGACGCAGTAATCCTCGATCTCACGGTTGAGACCGGTTTTGGTGCACTGGAGACTCTGCCGATCCTGCGCAATATCGATCCCGCCGTGAAAGTCATCTTAAGCACCGGTTTTACTGGGAGTGAAAGTGTATCAAATTACCAATGCTACGGTTTTAACGGACTCCTCCCCAAGCCCTACGACGCGGATTTACTCGGTGGGCTTCTCAATAAAGTGATTCCCGAAGGCAAAAGCGGTCAGAACGCATAGGTGACACCCGTCTTGATGTGATAATCATCCGATGTCCGGCTAAAAACATCGTGACCAAATTCCAGGTTTACCTTCCCCTGCGGATTGAACTGATACGTAACGCCTGGACCGATGGTAACCCAATCGTTGCTTACGGGAACGGTTCCGCCATAAGTGAGCTGAGCCGCCGAAACGACCCGAGTCCAATCAAAGCGAGCCGACAGGGTAATTTTATCAGTTAATGCGTACTCGACATTGTTTAACCATAGAAATGTCGAACTGATCGTCCGGGTAGCGCTCGGTGCGGGTAAATCCCCGTACTGAGTATGAGGTGTGCCAAAAGTATAATGATTATACTGCCAAATATACGTAGGCGTGGAGGAAAAAGAAATCGCACCGAAGGTATGTGAAATCCCAACGAAAGGCGATAACCCCACCGTGTCTTCATGCGTTCCCTGAGAAAACGCCGCAGCTGGAATGTTTAACGAAAAGATCAGATCCGGATCAAAATTGAACGATTCCACCCCAGCTGGCGCAGAATCTCGATAAACAATGTCTGAATGGCCATACGTCAGGGATCCCCCAATGTTCACCCAATCCGAGAAATTCTTCGCGATATAGCTCGAAATGAAATAGCTGTTAGCTGAATCGTTAAAATGCGTCGTCGGAGCAGAGACGATCCCAGTCCCGTTTCCCGTCTCGGTGCCGTAGGAATTTAGATCTCGGTTGGTGTAAGTAAAATTGCAGCCGACAATCGTTTTCCACTTGCTAATGAAGTCGAGTCCCACCGTTCCGCCGTTCTGATCCCCGTCCAATCCCACGCCCGGATCTCCGTTGTTTTGTTGCCGGGAGTATTGGTAATTCGAGTAGGTTACGGGGTCCGAAAACCAATCATCATCATCGCTCTTCGCCACTATCTTCTTGCTCGAATCGACACCCGCGTGCGTACGCTTCACTCGCTCTAAGGCTTGCAAAGCGTATTCGACGTCAGACATGGGAACGGTTAGCGTCTCCTGTTGCGGTGCTACCGGATTCAAAAACGCCGCAGCATTATTGTTCACATGGGACGTCGACTGCGCCACTCCTGACGCACCTGGGAAAAAGTAGGCCAGCGCGTAAAAACCACCAGAACCGTTTGGAATCACAAAGACCAGGATATCTGCCGGTACACGACGTTTATGTCCCACGTAGAGAAATTGGTCATAGGCAGCCGGAGGCGGCGACGCACTTGTGATTAGAAACAAGGGCGTTCCGAACTGTTTCATTCCGTTTACGAAGGGATGGACATAAATCCCAGTAAAAACGTCTGGCACAGGCGGTAACTGTGCAAAGCCTTCTCTGCAGCAGAAAACCGCCCATGAAATTGCAAGGCTCAATAATATTTTGTTCGTGCGCATTAGAGTCCCTAATCCTAAACGCAAGTAAGCTGGAATTTCAAATTATTAACGATCAAAAACGACTGAATTCCACAAAATAAAGTGGAAAAGGACAGATACTCGCTACCACTCTAATACCGCGCTCGCCCACGTCAAACCACCGCCGAACGTCACGAACAGAATCTTATCGCCCGGCTTGAATTTTCCGGCGGCCACCGCTTCATCGATCGCGATGGGCATGCAAGCGGCCGAGGTGTTCCCGTATTGATCCAGGTTCACGATCAATTTCTCTTTTGGCGTGCCGAGCCGCTCCGCCACCGCTTCGATGATCCGATAATTCGCCTGGTGCGGAACCACCCAGTCGATCTCATCGGTGCTGATCTTGGCCGCATCTAAACAACGTTTGGCCGATTGATACATCGCACTGACCGCATAGCGATAGACCTCTTTGCCGGACATTTGGATCGTATTAATCCGTTCCGCCAAGACCTCGGCAGAGAGCGGGATGCGACAGCCCCCACCAGGCACTGAAAGGATATCGGCCTGCGCACCATCGGCACCCAGGTCAGTCGCTAGAAAGCCGAATCCCCGATGACTGGTTGCATCGGTTTTCGCTTGAAGCAAGACGGCACCAGCGCCATCTCCGAACAGCACGCATGTATTCCGGTCCTGCCAGTTGATAATCGCCGACATCTTCTCTGCGCCGATGACGAGAATATTCGAGTAGAGCCCCGTGGAAATGAATTGGTTTGCGGTAATGAGCGAGTAGAGAAAACCCGAGCAGGCCGCTGTGATATCGAACGCTGCCGCCTTCTTCGCTCCAATTTTGTGTTGGATGTAGCAGGCGGTCGAAGGGAAAGGCGTGTCCGGCGTACTCGTGCCCACGATGATCAAATCCACCTGCTTCGGATCCAAACCGGCCCGTTTCAGGGCGAGCTCTGCGGCTCGTGAGCCCATATCGGAAGAGAGCTCATCGGGCGCGGCAATCCGGCGCTCGCGTATCCCCGTCCGGGTGAAAATCCACTCGTCGGAGGTATCCACCATCTTCTCCAGGTCTGCGTTTGTGAGAACTTTGCTCGGAAGGTAAGAGCCAGTGCCTGCGATTACGGCAGGAACTTTACGAAGTTGATGGGCCATGGTGTCTGATTTCCTCGATAATAAGGGGATTCACCTGAAGAGTCACGGCTTCTCTGGCCACTCGAATCGCATTGCGCACCGCTTTCGGGGACGAGTTACCGTGTGCCTTAATGCAAATGCCATTCACCCCCAGCAGCGGCATCCCTCCGTATTCGTCCGTACTGGTTCGTGCGCGAATCGCCATAAACGCCGGGCGCGCCAAGAACGCACCCACCTTCCGGACATAATTCGCGGTCAATTCCGTGCGTAACCAGGAGAAAATGCCCTTTGCCAGGCTCTCCGACGTTTTCAAAATGATATTGCCGACAAACCCGTCGCAGACCACCACGTCCACCTTGCTCTCTTTGAACAAATCGTGCCCCTCCACGTTGCCAATAAAATTCAGGCGTGTGCCTTTAAGCAATTGAAAAGCGGCTCGGGTCAATTCGTTGCCTTTTGATTCCTCGGAGCCATTACTCATCACACCCACGCGCGGATTCTCCCGCTTCAGCACGGTCCGCGAATAGACCGCACCCATCACGCCGAACTGCATCAGGTGCTCCGGCGTGCAATCGACATTAGCCCCGGCGTCGACTAACAAGAAAAAGCCGTTATCGGTCGGAAGCAAGGCGGTGATTGCCGGGCGATCGATTCCCGGCAACATGCGCAGCCGAATCTTTGACGCAGCCACCAGTGCTCCCGTGTGCCCGGCAGTGACCACTGCATCGGCCTTGCCGTCGGCGACTAACTCCACGGCTCGGGAAATGGACGAATCTTTCTTGCGCCGAACCGCATCGATCGCGCTATCGGACATATCGACCACCTGAGAAGCGTGGTGGATCGTCAAACGTGTCCGATCAGCCCCAGGTGCGCCCATCCGTCCCAGCTCTTCGTTGACCCGGGCTTCATCGCCGACCAGGATAATTTCCACGTCCGGGAAATCGGCGCGGGCGTCCAGGGCTCCTGCCACAATATTGTAAGGGGCAAAGTCTCCCCCCATCGCATCCAGCGCAATCTTCATGCCGGACTTCAGTTACCTCCCCCGTAGCGAGAGGTCAAGGACTACTCCTCGACTGTCTTGGAAATCACTTGTCTGCCGCGGTACATTCCGGTCGAGAGATCGACACAATGGCCGTGATGCATGTTGCCGCTCTTTGCATCTACAAATAAACCGGTAAATTTCCATGCATTTGCGGCCTTGCGTGTGCGCAGGCGCATCTTTGAAGTCTTACGTTTTGGAACTCCCATAAATCTCTACCTTTGTGTCTACTTATTCGTTTTAATTTTGCTCAATGCATTCCAGAGCGCTTCGCTAGCTAGGGAAACAGAAGCTTCCGGTTTCGAAAGGTGAATTTCTCCCGTAATGGGACACCGACCTTCCGACCCCAACTGGCATACCGGTATAAGCGGTAACTCGAGCAGGATATCTTCTCGAAACAGCGCCACTAAGTCCAACAAATTCTCGTAGGGCGGCTCAAATTCATGATCTACCGGGATGGAAACCGGCCACGGCAACCACTCCGCGCAGCGTCCACACAGCAATTTTAAGGTCGTCTTGAGGCTCCCCACCACCGTAACCTTCCCCTCCACATCCTTTCGCACGGTCACCTCCACCGCGATAGGCGCAAACGCGCGGGCGGTTGCTTCATCCAGCTCCAGCACCTCACAGCCCAGCTCTTCCTTAATCTCCAGCGGATCACTCAATGCTAACGCACTCGTATCGATCGGGTTCATCCTCAAAAGCTTAGCAGATACCCACGACTTGAAAACAAGTCTCCTCGCACCTTGTAAATGCGCTCGCTCGATTTTTAAGGGTCCCACTTACCCAAACCCTACGACGCGGATTTACTCGGCGCGCTTTTGGGTCCGCTTTTGCCTGAGAAGACTCGCTGACTCAGATCCACGACATGACATCCGCTGAATCAGATCCACGACATGACATCCGCTGCCTTCAAGCCCCGCCAGGGGCGACAGGACCATAGACCCGGGTGAAACCCGGGTATCTCCCCCCTGCCTCGCTCGTGCCTTTATGGTACGAGCAAAATCAGTCACAAAGTCGTTTTGAATCGTGAACCAATCCACGGATTATGCGCCCTTGCGCTGCCGTGAGCCCCGTAACGGATGACAACTGCCTTCAAGCCCCATCTGGAGACCACAGACCGTCAGATCATGAAACCCGGCCCGAACTTCTCTTTCAGCGCCGACTCCACATTCCTCGGCACAAAGTCGGTGATGTTGCCATTCAATCGCGCCACTTCTTTGATGATCGTGGAGCTCAGGTAGGCGTACGTATCGCGTGGCATTAAGAAAATCGTCTCGATTCCCCCATCCAATTTTCGATTCATCAACGCCAATTGAAATTCGTACTCGAAATCGGCCACGGCGCGTAATCCCCTCAAAATCGCATTCGACCCGATGCTCGCGACAAACTTCACCAACAAACCGCGAAACACCGTTACTTCGATTCGTGGGCTCAACTCTCGACACGCCGTCCTGGCCAATTCCAGCCGCTCCTCTAGCGAAAAAAGCGGTTTCTTCAAATTATCCGCTGCGATCGCCACGATCACCTCGTCGAAGAGATGTAGCCCGCGCTCAATGACATCCAGGTGACCGTTCGTGATTGGATCAAAAGTGCCTGGATACACCACACGCCGCTTGGAGGAATCGCCATCGCTCATGCCCGACGATAAAACAGCAACAATAGTCAACGCTACTATTATCCTTTATCATCGGCACGAATATCCATTAGCCTCACGCTACGTACTTGCCGTTCTCCAAGAAACCTCATAACCTCCACCAGAATTCCGGGAAGCCTTCCTATTAATGAACCTCTCTCCTCTTTTTGCGGGCTTCTCTAGCCCCCTCCCTCTGTTTCTGGCTCAAGCAGCGCCTGCGTCCTCAGCTAGTTCCGACACCATTTCGGAGCTGAGTAGCACCTCGAATCTGCTCCAGATGATCTCAAACGCAGGCTGGGTGATGGTGCCTCTGATTTTCGCCTCCGTCGTCACCTTCACGCTGATCCTCTATTGCCTCTTCACGCTCCATCTCCGCTCCATCACGACCCCGGAGATGATGGCTCGCATGGAACCCTTTCTAGAGAACGAAGACCTGGAAGGGCTCGCCAGTTACGTGGCGGAACGCCCGCAAGCCACCGCCCGTGTGATTGATCAAACATTGCGGTTTCTGGAGCGTTGCCCGGATGCCGATGGAAGCGCCATTAAAGCCGTGGCGGAAGTCGAAGCGTCCCGAGTTGTCGCCAATTTTAGCCAGCGCGTCGCCTACATCATGGACGTGGGCGTGCTAGCCCCGATGCTCGGCCTCTTCGGCACAGTCGTCGGTATCCTCACATCATTCGGCCAAATCGCCCAAAATCAAGGCCCCGCCCGCACACTCGTCCTTGCAGGCGGCGTCTCCACAGCGCTCATTTCCACGGCCGTGGGCTTGATCATTGGCATCACTGCGATGGTGTTCTACGCCATATTTCGCGGTCGGCTGAATCAGCTCGTCTCGGTGCTCGAAACCGAATCAACCCTGCTTGTCCAAGAACTCATCATTATCAATCGCAGAGCTAAAAACGGCACTCCCGCCGCGACACGTGAATGAACCTCCGCCGACGCATTCAGCACCACCCCATTCAGCTCCCCCTCGCACCCATGATCGATGTGATCATGTTTCTGCTCTGTTTCTTCCTCGTCACTTGGAACATCGCGCGGGATGAACTCGATCTCAAAGTGATGGTGCCTGTCGCTAAAAACGGCGGCCCTACTGATATCACCCCCGGCCAGGTTATCATCAATGTGCTACAAGACGGCACCATCGAACTGGAACGCCAAGCGATCACGCTACCTGAGTTGGAAAAGCGCCTGGGTGAACTGGTGAAGATCGACCCTAACGAAATCGTGATTCTCCGCGGTGCGCAACACGCCGACTGGGACATGATCATCCCGGTGCTGGACGTTTGTCGCGCCGTGAACCTGAACAATATCGCCTTCGCCGTGAATCGGCCTACCGACACGCCCGCGCATCACGGTCCGTAAGTAGGGGCAGAGGGCGAGAATCGCGTCGGAACTTCCGCCGACCTTCAATCGGAAACTTCTTGCAATCGCGCTGCCAGTCGCCTACTTTAGCGGGCTCCGCAGTTGACCCCATGGAGTAGCGGTTAGCTCATCTCCCTTTCACGGAGATAGCACGGGTTCGAATCCCGTTGGGGTCACGCTAGTAGGATTTCGGCTGTCGTCCTTGTCGACGATCGCACAGAGACCCCATTGAGTAGTGGTTAGCTCATCTCCCTCTCACGGAGATAGCACGGGTTCGAATCCCGTTGGGGTCATTCAGCGAGCTGAAATTCGAGAAATTGAATCTTCGTTCACTGAGGGGTTTCGTGATGACGAGAATACTCTCCCGAACGCAAATCCAATCGCGTAGTTTACTTCACCGCCAACAGCTTCTTCGCCCGCGCCACGAACGGTTTATCTTTCCACTTCTGAAACTTGGGTGTGAACGGCGCATCGGCCACCACCGATTTCGCCATGCGCTTAGCTTCTTCCTTATCGCCGTGCTTCAGCAGCAGCTCGGCGTATTGGACGCGGGCACGCGGTAACGAGTAATACCCGAGCGCTTGCTTCCACACGGGCATCGCTGCTTTCTCATCCAACTCATTGAGTACCTCACCCAGAGTCATGATCGTATCACCGTAATCGTGCTTAGGATTCATCTCCACGGCCCGCTTCAGGTAGGGCAAGGCCTCCGCAGGCTTCTTTTGCTTGGCCAGACAGATCCCTAGATGCGCGATTGCATCGAGCTCGTCCTTGTCCCGTTCTAATGCCGAGCGATAACATTCCTCCGCCTTAGTATGCTTGCCTTGTTTGAGATAGATATCGCCTAAAAGCTGGTAATGATGCGCCTTGTCCAGGTTGTAGATATCGGCTTCCAGCTCCGCGATCCGTTTCCGATCTGCCGCACCTGGAATCTCGAAGGTGAACCCGCCCGCTGCGTATTGATAGACCGAAAAGTAATAGACCGCGCTATTGATCGGAAAGATGAACATGAAGACGAACCAAACCCACTCGCCACGCCGCGCCGCATCGATCATCATCCAGATATGGAACACGGTGTAGGCAACGCCCAACAACCCAAACCACGGGTCGCTAACGATCCACTCCCAAAAACTCGGCTCTGGCGGCGGCGAGTAATCCCCATTCCCGTTTGAATCATCGCCCGTCATTGTGCCTACAGGGTCTAGCAGGCCGCTTGAAAACTCGCAAGAACCGCGCTCTAACATCCAGTTGATGCACCGTCCAACTCACAGTAATCTTTGCCGTGGCTTTCTCCCATCATTTCAACTCACGTGCCTTTGCCTCCAGCAAGCTGCTTTCGCAATTTCAACGCCTTCTGGAACCGAAAACACAGCAAGAACTCGAGCTCATGGCCCAGCACGCGGCCCGGCTCACCCGCCAATTCTTTGGCAAAACGATGCGGCTCTTTGCACCGCTTTATCTCTCCAACGAGTGCATTAATGTCTGCGAATATTGTGGCTTCTCCCGAAACAATCCGATCTTGCGCGTGACCCTCTCCCTGGATCAAACGGAGGCTGAAGCCCGGCACCTCGGCGCCCAAGGCTTTCGTAATATCCTCCTGGTGGCCGGTGAGCACCCCAAGTTCGTGGGCTCCGGTTATCTGGAGGACGTGGTGCGTCGGCTCATCCCCATCGTGCCCAGCCTCTCGCTGGAGGTCGGCCCCATGGAAACCGCTGAGTACCTCCCCATTGTACAAGCTGGTGCGGAAGGCCTCGTCGTGTACCAAGAGACCTACGATACCGCGCAATACGCCACATTGCATAAAGCTGGCCCCAAGCAAAACTTCGATTGGCGACTCGATTGTCCCGAGCGCGCCTATGCAGCGGGCTTCCGTCGACTCGGAATCGGGGCGCTCTTCGGCCTGGCTCCGTGGCGGGAGGAGGCGCTGCACCTGGCGGCGCACACGGAATACCTGCAAAAACAGTGTTGGAAATCGTATCTCACCCTCTCTTTTCCCCGCATTCGACCGGCGGCTGGCGAGTTCGCCCCGCTTACCGCCTTTAAGGATCGCGATCTTGTTCAAACGATCCTCGCGTTTCGCATCACCTTCCCGCAGGTGGGCCTGATCCTCTCCACGCGCGAGCGGCCGGAGTTCCGGGACGCCTTGGCTCCCCTCGGAATCACCACCATGAGCGCCGGCTCGCACACGGAACCGGGCGGCTACACCGGTGCGGGCAAGGACGATCTCCACACCACCGAGCGCGGCCGCCGGGTCGAGCTCTCCGCCGATGATCGCGCCAAGGCGACCGGTGCAACCGTCCAGTTCGCGATCTCAGATGAGCGCTCTCCGCAAGAGGTCGCCGAGCGCCTCCGCCAGCTCGGGCTCGATCCCGTCTGGAAAGATTGGGAACCGGTTTTCATTTAGGAGCATTTTCCAGTTATCTTGCCGCACCTCGAAAACGCAACATTGACAGCATCAACGTGAATAAGAGCATTAGCAGGACGCAAGGCCTCGAACGGGGCCGTAATAATCTCAACCGTCTTTGTAACACTGGGTAAAAGGAACAATTTATTGGGACTTACTGGAGGCAATGAACCGCTATTTACCTAAGTTTCTAAAGCAATTAGCGATTCGTGGGCAGATGGTGGATAACTCTGGCCTTGGCGTGGGCTCTATTATTTGTTATGCAAGTGTCGCTCGTGAACTGACGGTTAAACATGAAAAAGGGACGCAAGATTCAGAGTCGCAAGACTCAACTCACTTCTCTGTCGGGTTTCACCCTATTCGATATACTTTGGGCTGAGGCAATGGTCGCGCCAGTGGCGTCTGGCGTTGCGTGTGGTGCTCGCGGAGGAATTCCCTACGTCCTTTGTGGCTTGGGATTGGGTATTTGGATTGGCATCGGCTTCACTATCCTTTTCTGTAAAGTGGGTAAGAAGGTAGAATCGCCTTTCGTGCCTCTCTTGACCCTCTGTGGCGCATTATTTCTGGGGCCTTTGTCAACGGGTTGGACTGTGACACTTCTGGTTACCACAAAGCCCGTTCCTGGGTTAGCTATTGCTCTGCTTGCTGTAATTAGTCTTTGGGATGCCATTTACTTTGTGAAACGGCAATTTCAACGCCTTACTTCAAAGTCGTCTTAGTTGTGACCAACTCACAAATTCGTCTCGGCTGCGTCCTTATCCAGTTAGGTCGGGGTGGAGGAAGGCCGAATCACGCTGCTGGCCAACCTCAGCCATGCCACGCATCCACTCGACAAGATCTTGGCGAACATCTTTTTAGCAATCGCCGAACAGCACTGGGCAATCCCGATTCCGCCCAGTCGTACGCCGCAGACGCAAACGCAATCGATCCGAAATCGCCTTATCTCGCGCGACTCCCAGCTACCGAGCAACCCGTCCAATAGGGAGCGTTGACAGAATGTGATGACTTTGGGAACGAGGCCGTAATAATCTCAACCGTATATGCGACTTAACAGCAGTTCTCGACAAACAATTATCATTATCAGACCCGTCAAAATAGTTGTCATCTCGGGACTTGGAAGATATTATTTCACTTCTCAGGTCTCTGGTTAACAAGATGAAAACGCCCCCTACATTCTACGAATCACCACGATATCCAATCGCGACTATTTTAGAGTACTGGAAAATCATAGTAAATTCGGACGAAGTGCGAGACGAGTCTCAGCTTCATGATGGTTGGCTGGGGCAGTCATTTCATTCAAGCGTACCTACGGAATTGAGAAGCATGGGGATTGACTTCCAGAGCCTAGAGTACAGAGGTTGCCTTTCAGACGTGTCGCAGATTAACGGATTTATAGAACGAATACGTAATACGAAGTTTTTTTCCGCTGAGAATTCGAAGCGACTGGATATGGCTTGCTTTTCCACCCTCATTTTTCAGGAACTCGACTCGGAGTATATTCCGAATTTCTCTTCAACACTGACAATAAACATGGGAAAAAAATGCATCTCTTTTTGGCCCCGAAAAGCTACCCGCTTTAAACATTGCTCAGATTTGAACCCTCTTGTTCTGATTATTGAAAAAAATTCGGCACTGCGCAATGTGAAGGACGCTTTAGTTCGATTGCCTAATTATAATCCGTGGCCCGTCTACATTCCCTTCGACCATCTATCGTCTGACCAGATTATTGAAGCCTATACCGTGGTACTTAACGCCATCGGTTACGAAAGGGTAATCGAGTGTTCTTGGGATATTGCTTGCATTATTCCGTCGGAAGGCGTCGATACTGGTGAAATCTACAATCAAGCTGCACGATTACAGCTGCCCGCAGATTCGTATACCCTCTCCATGATGTGTAAGCTCAAATCTATTTATCATTTGGAGCAACTCATTCCACTTTGCGGCAAAGACGATGAGGTCTGGTATCCCTTGGGAAGGACCCTGTCCAAAATCGGAAGACCGTAAAAATGACTTTTATGATTAGAGGTAATTCAAAGGGCTATCGTTTTATTTGCTCTTCTGCAAAACCGATTAAAAATCGTGGTCTCACTGAAAGTGCGCCCCTTTTTAAGGCAATGGAAGACGCAGGTTTCATCCTAAACGATGCGAAAATACCGGAAGTCAATTAAACACTGTTATGCCTTCTCTACGATACACTTAAAGTCGAAGATCAATACTCAATCGGGCGAACCGATCTGAGTGGCTCTCCGCCTTTTACGAAAGGTGTACTCCATAATCGTGCGCCTAGCTGTATTGTTGCGAGCGCGAGAGCGAATCCACAACGCTACATTCATGACAAGGCTATGTAAAGCGAGGAGCCGTTCTGGAAAGTACTGCGCTGAAAGCTGACGCCTGCTAAATCGGGCAGATGACTTACGTGACCTACATTCTCGTCGGAATTCTGTCGGTTGGGCTTATCTTGGGTTTTTACGTGTACCGGATTTACACAAGCCCCAACGGCATGCGCGATCCGGGCGGAAATTTGCATGGGCGTTCAGCAGTGGGATGCAGCGATCGCCCTGTTCAACCGGGCCATAGCGAAAGAGCCTCGGCTCGCTTCGAATTTCACCATCCTCTACAACCGGGGCCTGTGCCATTTCAGCAAGCGCGATTGTCCCGCAGCCATCGCCGACTTTGATCAGGCAATCGCGCGTGCCTGCGCAGTAGAGGGCAAGGCCATGGGGTACACCAATCGCTCTCATGTGTACCGAGCGATGGGCCGGATTGTCGAAGCAGCGCGCGACTTGGAGACGGCCGTGCAAACGGATCCAAATTCGGCAACCGCCCACAACAATCTGGCGTGGTTCTTGGCGACGTGCTTCGACCCGGCCTACAGGAACGGGGAAAAGGCTGTCGAGCATGCGTTAAAGGCCAATGAAAGCGGTTCAGGTCACCTGGCTTTTGTGGGTACGCTCGCAGCCGCCTATGCGGAAGCGGGCAACTTCCCGGAAGCGATCAAATACGCCCAGAAATTTCTCGATTCAAACCCGCCGCAAGAAAACGTGGCACCTGCTCAGGCGCGGCTCCAGCTCTATCAACAAGGACTGCCCTATCGCGAAGAAAAAGGAACTACAGAAATGGTTAATGAAAAGCGGGCTGAGGTCTAAGCGGGATGGAGCACTGAAAATCTAAACAAGAGAGTGGGCTCGCCGGGATTTGAACCCGAACGCGGTCAGTTCTAGGAAAAACGCGACGGGCGCGGTGAGTCGGACGACGAAAAATGCAAAAAACAGAAAATATTTTGACTGGAGCGGCACCAACGGCAGGGTGACTACCCGACTTTTCTGAATCCATGATTCAATGGGTTCATGCATAAATTACTTCAAATACAGCTCGAGCGGGACCAAAAATCGCTCACCAGTCAAATCCGCGTCGAAGCCAAGCGCATCATTCTCGCCGCTCTCCTGGAGGGTGCGGGCGGCCAGGAATTCATCCAGCTGATGCGGACGTTTAACACCATCACGAACCTGGAATTGAAGGAACAGGCGCTCGATCTCAAAGATCATGAGATGGCGCTGAAACAGACGAAACTCCAGCTTCAATACCCAAAAGAAATCGAAGCGCTGGCTGCCGCTGAAAACGCCGCCGCCGCTGCTGCCAAAGCGGCCGCAACTGCCGCTGAATCGACTGCCGCCCCTCTTTCCCCTGCTCAAGCTGATCCACCTGATTTTTCAGATTACCCATCAGAGTCCTCAACAGCCGAAAACACCGAGCCTGTAGCGGCTCACGAGTCTTGGCCCAGACCGGTGACACTTCGCCAAAGGTTTGAAAAGAAAGCTCATCAAAAACCGGTGTCCGGCAACGATTCTCGATTGACTTCGGACCAAGTTCCGGGCGGGATGAAATCGTGAGCGAAGGCCCCAACCTCCCATTTCCTGTGCTTGAGCTTTCGGCACTGGCTGCTGATGGCCTACTGGTTATTGGACCCGTCGTCACCGTTGTATGTGCTGCCTATTTGAGTGGTCAACCTCTGCGAAATTTATCTGCAAAGCAAGTCGTGCCGGTGGCTTTCCGTGGGGCGTTGTGTATCGCAACGATCGCTTGGTTAACCGTGTGCTTCGGATGCATTTACGAATCGCTTCAAGAGGGCCGCAGCCTTCTAACAGATGATTCACTGTACCGATTGTTCCCCGAATGCTTCATCGCCTTAGCGGGAATTATCGGCGTTTCCCTCGCGGCTCACGCCATTATATTCGTGCCACTTTACCTAGACCGAGCGTTACACCTCATGAGTCCACCAGGTGAAGAGTGACCGAAATAGGCTGACTTGGATTGTCTAATCCCCTAACGAAAAAGAGCTGCGAACTCAGAAACTGTAGCTATAGTTCGGGTACCCGAGGACCCGAGGGGTCGGCCGAACACACAGACTATGGCGACGCATAAAGTTGGGTTGAGCTTTTGGAGGAGCCAGTTGGTAACAACGGCGCGGACGGCTTCGTCGGGTGATCTTCTGCTATTGGAGCCGGGCGATTATGAGTTGCCTGAGATGGGCCTGGAGCTGAAGGACGTTTCCATGGATGTGGAGGGAGATGGCCGGGCGCGGTTACTGGGGCGGGTGACGGTGCGCGGCAAGGTGACGATGCGCCGCGTGGGCATCTCTAACGGCATGGGCTCCTGCGTGGAAGTGGGCAGCGGCGGCAAGCTGGAGCTGGAAGACGGCGAGCTCTCCACCGGCAGCAAACTGGCGATTGTCTCCGTAAACGATGGCGGTTCCGTCGTCCTGCGCAAAAGCAAATTGCTGCAGGGCAAGACCCACGGCGTTTGGGTGCGCGGCGGCGGTCGCGGGCACGTGGAGGGGTGCCAGATCGGCGTTTTGGGCGGTTGCGGCATCGTGGCTGAAGGGGGAGGAACGGAGGTCTCGCTCCACGATACGGTGGTGCACCACACCTCGGCGGCGGGCGTCATGGTCGGCCAGAGCGCGCGGGTCACGGCGGTCGGCTTAGAGGTGCGAAATGTCGGCCCCGGTTTTCCCGGCATGCGCGTGTATGAACTGGGGGTGCTGACGCTGAAAGGCTGTCGATTAACTGATTTACGCGAGACCGGGGTGTTAATCGAGGCAGGCAGTGAAGGCGTCTTCGGCCAGGTCGAATTTAAAGCGCTTGGCGGCTGCGGGATCATTGCGCGGGGGCCGGGCACCAAGATCACCATGGAGGGTGGCCTGATGAAGGAGATCTCCAATAACGGCCTGGAACTTTACGATTCCGCCAAGGGCTGGGTGACCGAAGCGGAGTTTACCGCGTGCGGCCCGACGAGCGGTGCGGTTTGCGTGTGGGACGGCGCGGAGGTGCATCTGACCAAGTGCAAAGTCCACGATACTCAGGGCTGCGGCGTGCGCGTGGTGGAAAATGGAATGGCCGAGCTGCTCGATTGCGATGTGTGGGGCACGGGTTTGCCAGCGCTGGATGTGCGCGGGTTTGGAAGTCGCCTCTCCGTGCATCAATGCGCCGTTTACAAATCGTTCCGGGGCTTGCAAGCGCAGGACGAAGGGCGTGTCACACTGGTCAGCAGCGATTTCCATGACTGCGACAGCTCATTGGTGGTATTGGGGAATCGCTCCACGGCCACGATCGCCAGCAGCATGTTCAAAGAGACGCGGGGCTTCGGTTTATACGTCTCTGGCGGCTCCACTGCGGAGGTTCAACAGACTCAGATATTGAACGTGGAAAAGGCCGGTATTTTCGCCAAAGACATGGGCTCGAATGTGAAGGTGACCGAGTGTGTTCTTAAGGATATTCAGGGCGAGGCGATTCTGCTGGCGCACCAAGCGCGGCTGACCGTGGCCGGGATGGAATGCGCGAAATCGGGTGGCGAGAACGCCTCCGTTTTGTTGGACTCCGGCTCGTACGGCGAGTTCAGCGATTGTTTTCTGCACGATTCCCCCGCAGGTATTCAGCTGATGGGGAACGCCCGTGCTTTAGTCATGGAATCCGAGATTTGGGCGATGGAACGCACTGCGGTGGCGCTCTGCTCGGGCGTCGCGACCATTCGTGGCGGCTCAATCCACGACATCGGTTACAATGCCGTGGGAATTCGACGCGGCGGCGAGTGTATTTTAGAGGGCGTGGAGGTCTCCCGCTGCGGCGCACGCAGTCCTGCTGTGGCGGTGGAAGATAGCACGTCCCTGGTGCAGATGAACGGCTGTCTGGTGGAGGATATCGACTGCTGCGGCGTGTGGGTGGAAGGGGCCGGTCGCGCGGAGATGGATGAATGCGAGTTTCGCGGTTGCGACGCGGAACTGTTACGCGGCAGGATCGATGTGGAAATGGTGAAACTCGCGGACCACGCCAAGGTGGTTTCGGAGCTTCCACCGCCCGAAGAAACGGAGCTGATTGATCCCGATGACCTGATCATCGACGAGGAGACCGCAGAAACGGACACGCAAACGAAACGGACGCCTGTCGCCGACCGGTTTGCCTCAGTATTGTTCAATGGAGGACGAGGCAAGCGGCCACCCGTTCAACAAGGACAGCAGCAAGGAAAAGAGGCAAAAGCGACGCCCAGTTCCGGGCCGACATCTTCCACGACTGGAGCCTCCGCATCGTCCGATTCAGGAAGCTCGAAGCAAGAAGTGCTGGAAGGTTTCGACGACGTGACCCAGGATGATGTGGATCGACTGATGAAAGAGCGCGAACGCCGTAAAGCCGACCGAGCCAGCAAGCTCGATTCCGGTGATGATTTCCCTCGATACGAGCGCGCCAAGGCCGTGAGCACCGAGGGCCGAAGCGGCGGCGGTGAAGCGAAAGCCGATCCCGGTCTCGAAGCGCTGGCCATGGCAGAACTGGATGAACTGGTCGGTCTAGCCGAGGTGAAAAAGATGGTCCGCACACTCGCGAACCAAGGGAAAATCAACGCCATCCGCCGGATGAATGGACAGAAGATCTCGCCCTTTTCGCTGCACCTGGTGTTTACGGGCAATCCGGGTACGGGCAAGACGACTGTGGCCCGATTGGTGGGCAAGATTTATCATGCGCTGGGTCTGCTGAAGACCGATAAAGTGGTGGAGGTGGACCGTGAAAAGCTCGTCGCGACGAACATCGGCGGCACGCAACCGAAGACGCGCCGCATGATCACCGCCGCGCAAAACGGCGTGCTGTTCATCGATGAAGCGTACAATTTGGCCGAAGGTTCTGAGAACGATTTCGGTAAAGAGGTGATCGAAGTTTTGCTGAAAGAAATGGAAGATCGCCGCGACTCGCTAGCCGTGATCGTAGCCGGGTACCCCACGCGAATGCGGAAGTTTATTGAGTCGAATCCCGGCTTGCGCTCGCGCTTCACGCGCTTCGTCCACTTTGAAGATTACGACCCGGTCGCGCTGATGCAGATCTTCCAGAACACCTGCCGCGAATACGAAATGCTGGTGCCGCCCGATACGCTGGCGAAAGTGACCCATGTGGTGAATCGCATGCACCAGCGACGCGACCCGAATTTCGGGAACGCTCGGGAAATCCGTAAGCTTTTCTCGCAGGCGCTGGAGCATCAGGCCGATCGCTTAACGGAGAGCGGTAGTATGGAGACGCAGACGCTCCTGCCCGACGATATTCCGGATGGCTACCTGAAAGCGGTGGAGGATGTCGACGCGCTTTTGGCCGATTTACACGCGATGATCGGGCTGAAATCGGTGAAGCAAGAGGTGGAGAATTTCGTCGATCTCGTCCGTGCGAATGAGCGGCGGCGCTTGGAAGGTGGAAAAGTGGGGCAGGTCTCCATGCACCTGGTTTTCGCGGGGAATCCGGGCACCGGAAAGACCACGGTGGCGCGCTTATTCGGAAAGATTTTGGCCGGGCTGGGGCTGCTGAAGAAGGGCACCATGGTGGAGGTCTCGGCCAAGGATCTGGTCTCGGGCTACGTGGGCCAGACTTCCCAGCGCACTTCTGAGAAGGTGCGCGACGCGCTCGACGGTGTGTTGTTCATCGACGAAGCCTATGCCTTGACGCCGAACTTGCAGGGCAACGATTTTAATCGCGACGCGGTGAACACGCTGTTGAAGGAGATGGAAGATTACCGCGATAGCCTTTGTGTGATCGTGGCCGGTTACGGCGATCAAATGCGGAAGTTTGTCGATTCGAATCCAGGAATGAAATCGCGGTTCACGCGCTGGATCAATTTTGAGGATTACGGCGCACCCGATCTGATCCTGATTTTCGAGACCTTTTGCAAAAGCGATTCGATGCTGCTCTCCGAAACGGCCCAAAGCGCGGTGGAGAATGCGTTGTTCGATATGTACGAGAATCGCGGCAATAACTTTGGGAACGGTCGCGACGTGCGGAATTTTTACCAGCGCGTGTTGCTGGCGCAATCGAAGCGGGTGGCGCGGGATCACGAGGCCCCCGCCTCCGTGCTCGAGCCGATAGACATCGAAACCGTAGTGGAGGCCGACCGCATGGAACAATAGCCAGCGTAGACGCTGGACCCAGTAAGGATGTTGGTTGTCAGATGCTCCTACGATTAAAGGCTGATGGGTGACTTGTCGCCGAAACATGCTGCACATCAAACGGTTTGACGCGAGCTTACAGCCCGCAATCGCTTTGCGAGGAGACCCAGGCCTTCGACCGTCTTGCCAGACGGTCTGCGACCTGGGCTGAACATGAGGCCGTCCCTTCGGGCCTAGAGACAGGGAGGCAGGCTCGTGTGGGCCAGTCGATCCTGAGGGCCTAACAACCTAAGCTCTTGGACGGCTCTTGGCCTAAAAGGATGTACCCACTTGCCAAGGAGCACGGATAAGGCTATTTAATAACCATGGAGAGCATGCCGAAATTTCTGAAGGAGCCGGTAACGATTCCAAAATCGTGGGTGAAGACCTACCAAGGTCTTTGGTTTGCACAACCGTATTACCTCATTTTCGGTGCGTTCATGGGTGCGATCTCGGTATTTTTCGGTGTAGTTTTTGTGATCATTGTGTTGGTGGCGACCAACTTCAACTTGCTCGGCTGGACAGAGTAGCTCGCTTGCGAGGTGGGTGCAGGCACGTTCAGGAGGGCGGAATTTGTGAACTGAACGCGAGTCGGGAGGTCGCGTAACCTTTTGATGAGCAAAGACTTGAAATTCTTTAGAAATCGACGAATATACTTCGGGTTACTCCTGCTGGGGCTGAGCCTTGCTGAACAAACGGGGACAAAATTGGATTCGATTTGAGAAATTCTAAGATCGTGCACAACTTTTGCTCCGCAGATCAGTTATTATGAACGTGAACCAAAACCAAAACCCTGAAGAGTTTGAACGGATTGATCCGTTGGACGATCTTTTGGGACAGAGCCCATTGCCTCAGGCAAGTCCGTGGTTCGTGGCCGAAACGATGGCCCGGATCCGGCGTGAAGACAAAGTGCTTGTTAAGACGGGTCGAAGCTACCTTCGTTGGGTTTTGGGGTTCAGCGGTGTGGGCACCCTAGTGGCGGGTGCTGCGGCGCTGATGGTGTACACGTTACCCGTTCCTCACGAGCAACCAGTTGTCAAGCAGCCGACTCCAGAAGACGCCTTTTCGGTGTTGGCTTCTTTCGATTCGAGCACGGAGGATGAATCAGATGACAAGACCCTGTGAACCATCGCCTCATCTCTGGCTGGGCGCTGATCCTGATTGCGGGATCACTCCATATCTTGGCTAGCGCTGCCCCGACCAGCCCCCCATCCCCCAGCCCCGCGCCTTCGCCGCAAGCCACGCCGACGTATTCCGGACTCGTCTCTGGTGGCGATAGCGCTCACCCGGTAAAGCTGAACATTCCCTACATCTGGGTCGGCGACTTGCATTTGCCCAGCCAAGAGGAGATGAAGGCCCGGTTTCAGCTGGAGGCGCTTGCCGCCCTAACGGATGAAGAGGTCCGAGATCGCCTCCTGAAATGGGATAAGTTCAACCAGATGGGCTTGGGCGACCAAGGCCGGATGTTCTCAAAAGTTCAAGATTTCCGGGACAAGTTTAACAAGCTCGCTCAGGACGAGGCCAATCACCTGGGCTTGACCACTCTCCCACCGGCCGATGCGCTCGAATTCAAAAAGGACTTTCTGGAGAAACGCTGGAAAGCCGATGAGTCGCTCGTGAACGAATTTCAAGCGAAATTTGAAGTCTCGCAAAAGCAATTGGATGAAGAACTCCTCAAGAAGTTCAAGCCCCTCGTACCTACCCCAACACCTCAAAACACCGCCAGCACGCCCGTCGCTTCGTCTCCCTCCGCCAAGCCAATTGCACCTGTTTCGCCCAGCCCGACTGCCACAAAGCTGGCGCTTAACAGTCCAGTACCGACACCAGCCCCAACGCCGAAGAAGTGATCTAATTCAGATTTCATTTCGATTCTTTTGAAATATCGCGGGATGGCTTGAATCGCTGCTCCTTCAGAATCTTCTGAGGAATTTGCGACTTGCGACAGGGTTCGGTTTCTGCGACTCTCGCCCTTCCTTTTTCAGTTGTTGATGTTACCATGAGTCTCTCCGAAATATTCAGCTACCTCCATGGAAGTGGAGTGGAAAAACTCATCAAGCACGGAGGAATTCCCATCATGGGGTTGATCGTTTTCGCTGAGACGGGATTGCTGGTGGGTTGTTTTCTGCCAGGGGATACGATGCTCTTTCTGGCCGGTGTTTTGGCGGCGACTCACTTGTTTAATTTTTGGCGATTGGTCGCTGCATTAAGCTTGGCCGCAATCGCGGGAGATCAGGTCGGTTACTTTTTAGGATACGAGTGTGGGCCGGCTATTTTCAGCCGGAAGGATGGCCGATTCTTCAAGCGGAAATATGCGCAGGACGCGCACGAGTTCTATGAGCGCCACGGGACGTTTGCCGTGATCATCGCGCGGTTTCTGCCGATGTTCCGGACGTTTGTGCCGTTCATGGCTGGAGTCGCGAAGATGGAGTACAAGCGCTACTTCATTGTCGATTGCTTTGGCGGAGCGCTCTGGATCCTAACGGTGGTGGGGGCCGGTTATCTGCTGGGTGCTCAGGCGCAGCCCTACATCCCGGTGATCTTACCAACGATCTCATTCATCTCATTTCTGCCGCTGATCATTGGGATTTACAAAAAGTATTACCAGAAGAAATCGAGTTAGGATCGGCAGGTTATTTCAATTGGATGTTGTATGGAAAAAGAAACTAAAGGTAAGGGTCAGGCCGCATCTGGCGCGGCGACTGCAAGCGCGATTAGTCCGAAGCGAAGTGAAGACTTTCCGGAGTGGTATCAAGCTGTGATCGTCGCGGCGGATATGGCGGAAAACTCGGAGGTGCGCGGTTGCATGGTCATTAAGCCGTGGGGCTATGGCATTTGGGAAGCGATGCAGGCGCAGCTGGATCGTATGTTTAAGGACACCGGCCATAAGAACGCCTACTTCCCGCTCTTTATCCCCCTCAGTTACCTGCAAAAAGAAGCGAAGCACGTGGACGGTTTTGCGACGGAATGCGCGGTGGTGACGCATCATCGCCTGGAGAAGAACGCAGAGGGCGAGCTGGTTCCTGGCGGTAAATTGACCGAGCCCCTGATCATTCGCCCGACTTCTGAGACAATCATCGGTGCCGCGTATGCCCGCTGGGTCCAATCATACCGGGATCTGCCGCTCCTGCTGAATCAATGGGCCAACGTCGTCCGGTGGGAAATGCGGACCCGAATCTTCCTGCGCACCGCCGAGTTTCTCTGGCAAGAGGGCCACACCGCCCATGAGACGGAGCAAGAGGCGCGTGAAGAGACGGATTGCATGCTGAAGGTGTACGAGACCTTTGCCCGTGATCACCTGGCTTTGCCCGTCTTTTGTGGTCGCAAGACCGAGTCTGAGCGGTTTCCCGGAGCCGTGGAGACGCTGTGCATCGAGGCGATGGTGCAGGATCGTAAGGCCATTCAGGCGGGCACATCGCATTTCCTGGGGCAGAACTTTGCTAAGGCGTCGGGAATCCAGTACCTCTCTCGCGCCGGTCAAAAGGAGTTTGCGTGGACCACCAGTTGGGGCGTGAGCACCCGGTTGATCGGGACATTGATCATGGCGCATGCGGATGACGACGGCCTCGTTTTGCCACCGCGTGTCGCGACCAGCCATGTGGTGATTTTACCGGTCGTGCCGAAGGAAGATCAACGCGCCCGTGTGATGGAGGCGTGCCAAGCGCTCGCGGCGAAATTGCGGGAGCAACGGTTCCACGGCGATGCTCTGCGTGTGGAGGTGGATCAACGCGATCTGGCTGGTGGCCAAAAGACGTGGGATTGGATCAAGAAGGGCGTGCCGATCCGCGTGGAGATCGGGCCGCGCGACCTCGATGCGGGCACCGTTTTTGTCGCTCGCCGGGATCACCCTGCCAAGCAAAAGCAATCTCACAAGAACGAGGAATTCCCGGCGATTGCCGTGAGCATTTTGGGCGAAATCCAGACGGTACTATACGAGCGCGCCCTGGCGTTTCGCAATGAGCACACGAAGATCATCGAGAGCAAGGACGAGTTCTACAAATGGTTCACGCCTAAGAACGAGGAGAAACCGGAGATCCACGCGGGGTTTGCGCTCGCGCATTGGAACGGTTCCGCCGAGTTAGAAGCCAAGATCAAGGACGAGCTGAAAGTGACGATCCGATGTCTGCCGTTCTCAGAGGAGGGCAAGCCGGGCACGTGCATCTTTACTGGTGAACCGAGCGCCCAGCGGGTACTCTTCGCGAAATCGTACTAAGCTAGAATCCAATGGCCCGCGTCGTTCGCTGCTCCCTCATCCAAACGCAAGTAACCGCGGGTTCCTCCCCGCAGCAAATCAAGGCGGGGATGATCGAAAAGCATGTGCTGCTGATCGAGCAAGCGGCGCAAGCTGGCGCGAAACTAGTCTGCCTTCAGGAGCTCTTCTTCGGCCCTTACTTTCCGGCGGAGCAAGACAATCGCTGGCAGGAGATCTCCGAGCCGATCCCCAACGGCCCGACGCTCCAACTGATGCAAGAAACGGCGAAGCGACTCGGGGTTGTTTTGATCGTGCCGATTCCGGAAATCGAGGCGGCCGGGTTCTATTACAATGCGGCAGCGGTCATCGATGCGGATGGCAGGTACCTGGGGAAATATCGAAAGAATCACCTTCCTCACTGTCATCCAGGATTCTGGGAAAAGTTCTATTTTCGACCGGGTAACCTGGGCTACCCGGTTTTCGAGACAGCGGTGGGCAAGGTAGGCGTCTACCTCTGTTACGACCGCCATTTTCCGGAGGGCTGGCGGGCGCTGGGGCTGAATGGCGCGGAGATCGTCGTCAATCCCTCAGCGACGGTCGCAGGCTTGAGCGAGTATCTGTGGAAGCTGGAGCAACCGGCAATGGCTGTGGCTAACCAATACTTCATTGGTGCCATCAACCGGGTGGGAATCGAAGCGCCCTGGAACATCGGCGAGTTCTACGGCCAGTCCTACTGGTGCGATCCGCGCGGTCAGATGCTCGCGGTCGGCAGCCGCGACCAAGACGAAGTGGTCACCGCCGATATGGACCTCGATTCGATTCAGGAAGTGCGCTCGACCTGGGCGTTTTACAGGGATCGTCGCCCGGAAACGTACGGGAACTTAACGCAGGGGTAGACGGCGATTAGCACTTCCCTCGGGTAAGTTGCCCCGCGGCAGCTTCTCAGCTAGCGTATCTATGTGCCCGCGCCCGTCATATTGAGATGGTTCCGTCGCATTACGGAATTAGCCTCCTATTTTCCTGACCCCTCGCAGTATTACTACCTGCGAGGATTGCACCTTTATCTCGATCGCGATTTTGATAAATCGGTCGAAAACTTCGCGAGAGCCATTAAAATACGGCCAAAGCACAGCGAGTTTTACGATTGCCGCGCTGATCAGCCTGAATCGGTACGAAGAGGCGTTAGAAGATGTGCGGAGGTCTCTGCTCTTGAAGCCTCGGAGAATGGGGGCGAGAAAGCGGGAGTTGGAGCTTCTCTATGATTTAGGGCGCTTCGAGGAAGTGGTAAAAGCACCGACATTTGATGGGCCCTTTGACGATGAACAACTTTTCTCGAATTTCCCGAACTCGCTCAGCAAGGAGATTCGAGAGCTTTGCTTAAAGGGGCTTGCAGCAAGCAATGGCCACCTTCGGTTCATCCGCTGTTGTGCTTTTTACCACATCGGTCGTCTCGAGGAATCGGAACAAGAACTGATTCTGGCGTATAGGCACGATCCCAGCAATTTGAGACTCTACACGTGGCGGGCGATTATTCGTTACGCCCAAGGTCGCTACAGTGATGCAAAGGAGGAGTACGAAAGGGGATTGGCGGCCAATATCAAGGGCGGAACCAAAGATGATGTACTCGTAAACAACTTTGCGTCGCTGCTAGCCGCCTGTCCTGATGATGACGTCCGGGACGGTGCCCGTGCGCTGGAGATGTCACTTCAGGCGCGAAACGCCAAAGCTCGAATTTCCTCCGACACGCTGGCGTGTGCCTATGCGGAAGTTGGCCGTTTTGAGGAGGCGATTACCCACCAGAGGAAACACCTGGAAGAATGTATGCCGGAACGTTTGAACCGAGCGCAGGAGGTTCTGTCGTGCTTTCTGGAGGGGAAGCCGTATCGCACGCCGCCCGGTTTTCTGGAGATCTCGAGGTGGCGCACGTAGCGGGCTTGCGCAGCCTACAAACCAGCGTATCATTAGAAAGGCTCCTAGAGCCTAGTTATGATGACGATTCACGTGGCCGATGTTGATCCAACAGCAGATATTGCTCGCAAGGTTCTGGACGGCGGACGCATTTCTGCGCAGGAGGCGCTGTCTCTGAGCCGGGCACCGCTAGTGGAGCTGGGTGCGTTAGCTACGGCCCGTCGAAATCAGATGAAGGCAGCGGCGTACGAGGGCAAGGGCGAGGAGATCGTGACGTATATCATTGATCGCAACATCAACTACACGAACGTCTGCAATGTCTACTGCAAGTTCTGCGCGTTCATGCGGACGGAGCGGGACGATGATCACTATGTGCTGACGCCGGAGCAGATCGGAGCGAAAGTAAAAGAGCTGGAGGCGATAGGTGGCACGCAAATTTTGATGCAGGGCGGACATCACCCCAAACTGACGATCAATTACTACTTGGACCTGCTGCATTACCTGCGGAAGAACCACCCGACGATCAATATTCACGGGTTTTCGCCACCGGAATTCAACCACTTTGCAGAGGTGTTCGGAATGAGTCTGGAGGAGGTGATTCGGCGGTTTAAGGAGGCAGGGCTCGGCTCGATTCCTGGAGGCGGCGGGGAGATTCTTGTGGATCGCGTCCGTAACGCAATTGCCCCGCTCAAATGTGATTCGGACCACTGGCTGGAAGTGATGCGCATCGCCCACCGGATGGGATTGAATTCCTCAGCGACCATGATGTTCGGCCACGTCGAGACCATGGAAGATCGCATCGAGCACCTCACTCGACTTCGGGACACCCAAGACGAGACGAAGGGATTCACCGCGTTCATCTGCTGGACGTTTCAACCCGAAAACACACGGCTCAAGGCGACGCCGGTCGGTTCGCATGAGTATCTGCGGATGCAAGCACTGAGCCGAATCTACCTCGATAACTTTGATAACGTGCAATCGAGTTGGGTCACTCAAGGACCGAAGATCGGTCAAGTGGCGTTGCAATACGGCGCGAACGATTACGGCAGCGTGATGATGGAAGAGAACGTTGTTTCTGCGGCAGGCACTTCGTTCCGATTAACCGTGGATGAGATTCGTAAATCGATCACGGAACTGGGCTATACACCTAAGCAACGGGATAATTGGTACCAACTGCTGAATTAGGCTTTGCGGGCTGGCGAGCTGTTTTAAGAGGCGGATGATATAGGTAATATGCCTGAGTCCTCGGCATCTTGCCAACTGCACGCAGTTTTTCGACCGCCTCGTCATTTCCTATGCTTGAAATCGGCTACAGTATTTTTGAATATGCTCTACGCCAGCACATTTCGGTTTTTGATCACGTACTTTACGCCTGAGAAGATGGTGAGAAAAAGAGCGATGAGAAAGCCCCACGGCTCGGCCTTTTGTAAGAATGCGATGAGCCCAACTGAATCGTTGAACAGCTCTTGTAAGCTGCGGTCCGTCAACGCCACAATGACGGCGACGATTTGCGCCACCGTTTTCCATTTTCCTAGGCGATCTGAAGAGAGCACTTGCTGGTGAAGTGCCGCCATTGTTCTCAGCCCGGTGATGACGAATTCACGGGCGAGAATCGTCGTGACCATCCATGCGGGAAGCGCGTGCTCCGCTGCCAAACCGATCAGGGCTGCCGCGATCAAAATCTTGTCGGCCAAGGGATCGAGGAGTTTCCCCAATGCGGACTCGACGCCCCAAGCGCGCGCCAGCAATCCATCCAGCCAATCGGTGAGACTCGCTGTGACAAAAAGGACGAGCGCCGCTGTCCACATGTAGGGCCAATGCACTGCAGTGCACGCCACGTACACCACGCAGAGAATGAGTCGGAAAACGGTCAGCGCATTGGGCACTTGTCCCCAGTTCCCCAGCTCAGTCTGGACGGGTTTCTTCATGCGACGGAGCTACGCGCGGTTCTCGCTGCTCTCAAATTCTAGGCGCTTGGTCTCGAGTTCGTCCCAGCGCTCCATGGCGAGGTGGAGTTTTTGCTCGGTGGCGTGGAGCTGCTGCTGAAGCTCCTTAAACAGGCCACCTTTTTGATAAACGGTGGGGTCGCTGAGCTTGCCGTTCAATTCCTCGATCTGCTTTTCCAGCTCGGTAATCTGACCGCTAAGGCCTTCGAGTTCGGTCCGCTCTCGATTCAGAAACTTGACGACCTTCCCTTTTGCCGGTTCTTTCGCAGCTGCAACCGGGGCCGGTTTCGGCTCGATCTTCGCCTCTTTCTGCGGTGGCGGGGCACCGATCGCATCGCGTTGACGGAGCCAGTCCGAGTAGCCCCCGACATACTCCATAACGCGACCTTCGCCCTCAAAAACGAGAGTGCTCGTCACCAGGTTATCGAGGAACGTGCGGTCGTGGGAAACGAGCAATAAGGTCCCATCGTATTCGAGCAACAACTCCTCCAATAGCTCGAGCGTTTCGGCATCGAGATCATTGGTCGGTTCATCGAGGACCAGAACGTTCGCCGGCTGCAAAAATAATCGCGCCAAAAGCAGCCGATTTCGCTCTCCACCCGAGAGCATTTTCGCGGGCATGCGAATGCGATCTGCCCGGAATAGGAAGTCTTGGAGATAGCTGTGGATGTGTCGGGCACGTCCCTGAAACGTCACGCTCTCCGCGTCGCCAGCGACGTTTTGGGCTATCGTCTTGTCGTCATCGATCAACCCGCGTAATTGGTCGAGGTAAACCACTTCCAGGTTCGTACCGCGCTTGATCTCACCCTCGGTCGGCTCCAATTGGCCGAGCAAGAGCTTCAAAAGCGTCGTTTTACCGCTACCATTAGGTCCAACAATGCCGATTTTATCTCCACGCCAAATGGTCGCGGTCATGTCTTGCACCACCCATTTCCGCGTTCCGGCGTGCTCGAAGGAGACATTCTTCGCCTCAATGACTTTGTAACCGGAAGACTTGCCCGTCTGAAGTTCGATCCTGGCGGTACCCTCGCGTTCGCGCCGTTGCCCCCGCTCATTCCGCATTTCCAGGAGAGCGCGAACCCGGCCTTCATTTCGCGTACGCCGCGCTTTAACGCCTTGTCGGAGCCAAGCTTCTTCCTGGGCGAGCTTCTTGTCGAACGCGGCCCACTGCTTCTCCTCGGCATCGAGAGAGGCTGCTTTTCGTATGAGAAAAGTATCATAATCGCACGCCCAGCTGGTGAAAAGGCCGCGATCCAGCTCCACAATTCGGGTGGCAACGGCCCGTAAAAACGAACGATCGTGTGTCACGAAAAACAGGGAAATGCCCAGTTTAGGTAAAGTCTCCTCCAGCCACAAAATGGAGGGCAAATCGAGATGATTGGTGGGCTCATCGAGCAAGAGCAGGTCCGGACGACCGACGAGTGCACGGGCCAGGATGACGCGACGTTTCAGGCCGCCAGAGAGCTCGTTAAACATTTTACCAAGTGGCGGCAGACTCATTTCCGAAGCCATCTCGTCGATACGAACATCCGTTTCCCAGTCTTCTTCCACGTGGTTTGGGCGTAAGCCGGTGCGGATGACCTCTTCTACAGTGCCGGGCAATTCCTGGGGAACCTCCTGGGGAAGGCGGGTGATGAATGTGCCGCTGGGACGGATGATCTCCCCAGCATTAGGCGTCTCTTCATTGGCGATTAGGCGCATGAGGCTGGTTTTGCCCGTGCCATTTCTGCCTAACAGACAGACGCGTTCGGCCGGATCAATTGAGAAATTGATCTGATCGAGGAGTGGTTGTGCCCCATAGCGCAGGGTCACGTCCCTAAATTGAAGTACAGGAGGCATAATGAAAAGAAGCTTTCCGAGCAGAATCTACCCGGAAAGCTCTTGGTCCGTTTGAAACGGAATCGAAGTTAGGAGATCGCGTCCAGGTTTTCGCCTAAGAAGTCACCATCAATGAGCAGCGGCCCATTATTCGCTTCATTCTCTTGAGCTTGCTTCAGAAGATCATTGAGTGAGCCTGTGACCTGCTGCGCATAGAAGCGCACTAGGCCGATGTTGGTTTTCTCTCCGAATATCGTTACCAAAAGGCACTCATGTTGGAGCGCACTCATCAAGATGTGTTGGCCGTGCCCTTCGTGGTAAAGCGCGGTGAATTCAGATTCACCCAAACGTTTCGCCAGTTCATGAGTCGCTGCGAACGACCCAGCGGCGAGTGCCGAGAGAATGCTCAAGTCCAGCGTACCGGTATCCCCGTTCTGCGCAAAAAGGTTTCCCCCTTTATCGACCAGCGCCGACCACTGAGCTTCAGATTTCTTCAAAAAGTCCACCAGAAGCGATTCAATCGCCATCTGATCTTCCGCCGTTAACATTCCTATTCCAGTCATAATGTATTGAAGGTAATTAAGCTGCTGCCTTGCCGTTGCTGTCGACCGGTGGTGGAACCGCCGTTGCCGAGTTTGGTTTCGTCGCGCCAGTCACGTTGGAGTTTGGAGTCTTGGAATACTTAGCCAACAGCAACCGGGCTGCGGCGTTGAGTGTTTCCAAGATCCCGATTCCCGTGGCTGCGACTGCCTCGTACGCTAATGCCCGGGAGGCCCGGTTATTGAACGTGTACTCGAGGTAGTTAATAGGTGCCGCGTTCGGGATGTCCCGTTTATTGTACTGCAACACGTAGGGAATTTGCGCCAAGCTTAGGTGGTTTTCCACCAGATTCTCTTGCAAATTTTGCCAGGATTCCACGTTATCTGCCATCTTATCCCATTGGGAGTCGATCACAAAGACAATACCATCCACGCCCTTGAGAACCAGCTGTCGGGTGGTGTTGTAAATCGCCTGACCAGGTACGGTGTAAAGCTGAAAGCGGGTGGTGAATCCCGGCAAGGTTTTCGTGTTCAGCGAGAGAAAGTCAAAGAACAGCGTTCGATCGGCGTCCGTCGCCAAGGAGACCAGCTCACCCTTTTGGGCGTGCGTGATCTGCTTATGGAGCGTGACGAGGTTTGTAGTTTTCCCACAAAGCGCCGCGCCATAATACACAATCTTTAACTGGATCTCTCGGCTCGAGTAGTTGATGAAGGCCATACAGATATCAACGTCAGGTTTCTATTCTTCTCACTTAAAGTTTAGGCTCGCTAGCACCAAGCGCGCCACCTGAAGGTGACGACTCGGCATTTGCGGGGTTCGCGCAAGAATTATGAGATATAGGTTACCCTTACGCAAGATGTGAAAACTCGTGTCCGCCGTTGGGATGATTAACTCATCCGTAGTAACACCCGAGATTTCAGAAAACGACTTGTTCAACGCCTCGAACATCCGAGGGGCAAAGGCCACGATCGTCGACTTGTCGAGCTTGACGCGCGGCGAAATCGTACCAACGATCGGCAGACCATTGCTTTGTCCCAGCACGCAACCGGTCACGTCAGGCCAGCACGCGATACGCTCGGTGATGTCTTTCAGTGCGACGGTTTGTTCGGGCGGGAAACCGAGCAGATCATTGATCGAGGTGGGCTGTGATTCTTCACCCGTGAGCAAGCTGTAGACACCGCGGGTCATCCCAGGGACGTCCAGCAGATCTTGCAGTTTCCGGAACGACCCGATCTTTTGGCGGTAAGTGACGATGGACTGGGCGATGACGTCGCTTAATCCAGGGATCTGCGCGAGTTCGTCGGCAGCGCATGTGTTGAGGTTCAACGGACCTGCTGGCTTCGGCTTGGCCGGCTCAGGCGCTTTAGCGACTGGCTCCGGTTCAGGCTGCGGCTCGGGTTCCGGCTGAGGTTCGGGTTCTTGCGGGACCTCTTCTTGGACAGCTTCCTGAACCATTTCAGGTTCGGGTTCTGGTGGCGGGGTCGGAGGAGGCGTCGCACGCATCGGTGGCGGAAGGGGAGGCATCGGTGTCAGCGAAGGCGGGGCCGAGGATATCGGGGGAGGTGTCGGTGCCGCTGTCCGAGGCGGAGAGAGCGTGGGAGGCGCTACAGCGGTAGGAGGAGGCGTTACCGGTGCCGTGGTTTGCGCGGGCCGGGTTCCCGGCTTTGTCACCATCGGTAGAGCGATGGTGCCGGGGCGAGACATCGTGGCGGGTGTCGGCAGGCGATTGACCGGAGGCATCGAGGGAGCCACGGGTGCAGGAGCTGCGGGCACGACCGCCTGTACGGGTACGGTAGTGGCGGCGGACGGATTCGGACGTTGCGTACGGGGCATGGGAGCCGTGGAGGTCATCGCAACGCCGAGAGGATTCGCTGTGGGCTCAGGTGTTCCGGGAGCTTGGGAAATACCGGAGTTGGCACTGGCGGCACTGGCCTCAGCGCGCCGTTTCTCTTCGGCAGCCTGGCGCAATTTTTCCTCTGTAAACGGATCAGCAATGTTGCTCACAGCGGCATCCACGGGGCGTTGATCTGGGCGCAAAGCCAGCATATCTGGCGGAATCAGCATCACCACTTCCATCAGTGGCAGGTGAACCATGGAGGAGAGGTAAGGAGCGAGCCGATCTCTGGGCTGAACGGCATCTGCGGGGAGCAGCGGGATGAGATCTTGGAGAGCAATTTCGATTTTACCGGAGGGCAATTGAGGGAGAACCATGCTCAACGGCACGTTCACCTTCTGACCTGCCATCGCACGCTCGACGTCCGGAAGTGATCCGTTCAGGGCCGGCATCGGTAAGGCCTTTAGGAACATTCCAACGGGGAGTTGGATGGAGCTGGTGTGGAATTGAGGAGCTTCAGGAGCGATGGGCGCACCGGGAACGACGATTCGCTGTGTTGAACGGACGGCGGCTTGGCCGGGTCCCTTCTTCGGCATAACGATCGGCTGTGTAACACCGCGTGTTGCCGCGCTGACCGCTTTACCGAGACCAGGGGCACCTGTGGGAGCGGGAGGGCTACCGGCAGGCTTGGGCAAAGGTGGCGCTCCAGAAGCACCCATCGGCATAGGAGGGGGCATTGGTGGAGGAGCGGACGCTGGCGGAGTTCCAGCACCCGGGGTTGGGGGCGGTTGAAGTTTCGGGGGAGCAGCCGGTGCCTTCGCCTCAGATTGAGACGGGTCCGGTGTGTTTTTGTTTTTCCCGCTAAAAGAAAAAAGGGCCATATTCAGAGATTAGTTTGTGGAAGACTTGTCAAGCCGTCCGATGGTGCACTATTCTCGTTTTGTTGCAACGGAAAATAATTAGGAATCATGAGTTCACAAAACGGAGAAGCCCCACTAGGTACCAGTTCGACGCCCCGCATGGGGATGGCGGAGGTTTTGCAAATCTGCTGTATCGGCAGACGAAATGGCCAAATAACCTTTCGCGCTTGGGACAATGAAGGCTATGCCTTCGTTCAACATGGACAGGTGCTCCATGCCCAGTGCGGCGGCATAGAGGGTGAAGAGGCGATTTACCACATGCTGACGTGGACCAACGGCGCCTACACGTTCGAGGATGGAGTTCTCCCTCAGAAGCGCACCGTAAACCTCACCTGGGAACAGCTCCTTTTTGAGGGGGCTCGGCGTACCGATGAAGGCGTCTCCGCTCCTCCCATTGTCCCCAGCACTCCGGGTTCCTCCTCGGCTCCCGTCTCCTCTCGAATCAACGGCAGTCAGCCGAAACTGACGATCAACATCCCCGGCCAAGCCGCGTTCACCCATGATCTCGTAAACGAATTCACTCATGTGGGCCGGTTGGAAAATAACGAAATTTGCATCCCGCTCAACTCCGTTTCCAGCCGCCATTGCATTTTCATTTTCAGTGGCCCAGACATCGTTTTACGCGACTTGAATTCCGCGAACAGTACCGTGGTCAACGGTGAAGCGATTTTGGAGAAAATCTTGCAACTGGGCGACGTCATTCAAGTCGGCGAAGCAGAAATGACTCTAGAATCGGGCATCAAACGCCCCAAACTCCGTGCAGAAAACCCCGCGACCGTCGATCCGGGTAAAGGTTCTCAGGATCCCCTCAAGCTGGCGAATTCGCCCGTGGGTGCCCGGACGCAGGGCTCACCGATAGGGGCTAAAACCCAAGGTTCAGGTGTGAATCGCCCCAAGCTAACAAACGATAAGGTCGCCACTCCGCCGCCACCCGTGGACAACGATCGCTACATCAGCGGCGGTAGCGCCATTAGCTTCGATAATTTGCAACAACCTGAAAAAAAGCCGTTCCCCGTCGTCTACGTCGCTCTGGGAATCGTGGTTATCCTGGTTGCGGCTCTGGTCGGAGTGCTTTACATGTACCATGGCGTGCATCATCGCATCGTTCTCCCGCCGCCGCCCGTTACGAGCGGTAATCCCGGTGGACTGTAAGTTTTTGATATCTGAAATGTGGTTGTGGACGAACTAGTAAAGATTAAAGAGAAGATCGCGGAGGCCCCTGCGATTGTGATCCTTTCGCACACGCGACCGGATGGCGACGCTTACGGCTCGACGCTTGGCTTGGCCCTGAGCTTGCGTGCGGCAGGTAAGACCGTTTTTGCCTATAACCAAGATGGCATGGAGCCCTCTTTTGCCTATCTGCCGGGCAGTGAAACGCTTTCGCAAACTCCCACCGTTCCGCCTCCCGACGACCATCTGCTAATTGTTGTTGACACCGCCGACATCTCGCGGTTGGGAGATCGTTTTACCCCCTGGAATCGTACCCCGGACATCAACATCGATCACCACATCAGCAACCCGAAGTTTGCTGCCATGAACGTGGTGGTTCCACACCTGCCCGCCACGGCACAAGTTCTCTTTGAGCTTCTCCCTAAGCTGGGTCTGCCGATCACCACAGATGTCGCCAGCAATCTCTATGTGGGCCTGATGACCGATACGGGTAGCTTCCGGTTCCGCCAAACCAGTGCAGACACTTTTCGCGCTGCCGCAGAGCTCGTCGATGCAGGAGCAGATCCCCATGGTTTGGCGCAATCGTGTTACCAAAGCAGCGGAATTTCCCGTCTCCTGCTTTTGGGAGAAGTCCTCCAGGCCATTCGCTTCGCTGAGAATAATCGCATTGCGTGGTTCGTCATCACCCAGGAGATGTACGATCGCAGCGGTGCCAGTCGCTCGGAAACAGAGGGTCTCATTGATCACTTGCAAAGCCTTGGCACCGTGGAGGTTGCTTTCGTTTTAGAGCCGATGAGTGATGGCGTCATCCGGGCCAGTCTCCGCTCTCGAGGATACGTGGATGTCCAACAGATTTGCACCGAATTTGGCGGAGGTGGACATCGCTTGGCAGCCGGTCTGCGAGTGAAAGCGGCCACTCCGGAAGAGCTGGAACGGTCACTCGTCGCACGGATCACCCTAGACCTGCCGGAACCCGCGCAGTGTTAGTGATCAAAAAGCGACTATTCCTGGCTATTCCCAGCTCCAGTCGATAATACGAATCTGCACCTCGCCCCGATAGTCGTCCCATTCCAAAACTCCCGCCAATTTTCCCGGCGGGCGCGTCCAATCATTTGAGCCTAAACCAAACCCGATTGCGCCGACCGATCCATTGGCCCCGCGCAACCGCAGTTTTACGTGATTTCGCCCAAAAACACGGGCCGGTCGCGTTAATTTTAGCCCTTCAAAGACAAACACCGGCTCGGGATTTTCGCGTCCATACGGGGCTAACTGTTCCAATTGTCGAAAGAGCTCTTCGTTCACCTCATTGAGGTCGATTGAGCCAGCCAATTGCACGGTTTGATGGAAGAGTTCAGGAGACGATTGCTCGCGAACGGCCTGATTAAACGCCTGTTGGAAGTCCTCGATTTTATCTTCCTGAATCGTCAATCCAGCCGCCATTTCGTGTCCGCCGTAGCCCGTTAAAAAGCGTGAGCAAGCGCCGATCGCCGCGACAATCGAAACGCCGTCGATGCTCCGTGCGCTCCCCTTGCCAATGCCGTGATCGTCTACGCCGATGACAATGGTCGGTCGGTAACAACGCTTCTGCAATCGCGAGGCCACGATTCCGATGACGCCCCAGTGCCAGAACTTCCCGTGCAGGACCAGGCCGAAATCGCGTGCGGGATCGAACGATTCCGACATCCTGCGTTCCGCCTCTAGAAACGTGGCCGATTCCACCGCCTGGCGCTCGCGATTGTTCACGTTCAGTTCATCCGCGATTTCCCGCGCCTCTGCGGCGTTATCGGTCAGCAGAAGTTTCAGCGAACGCATCGCATCGCCGAGTCGCCCGCTCGCATTCAGGCGCGGCCCCAAGCGAAACCCGATATCCTGCGATGTGACGGGAAAACTCACCTGACTCACGGACATCAGCGCGCGCAGACCCACATTTCCCGTCTGCTCCATCTGCCGGAGCCCACGCCGAACGAACACCCGATTCTCTTCCACCAGCGGCACAATATCGGCCACGGTTCCCAGTGCTACCAGATCCAGATAATCGCGCAAATCGACACGCTCCTGCGCAGGTAAAAGCTTCATTAAACCGTGGCAGACTTTGAAGACAAGCCCGACGCTAGCCAGACTCGTCAATGTGCCGTCCCGCTGCGGGTTTACCAGGGCGTAGGCGTTTGGCAAAACGGGGGGTAAGGCATGGTGATCCACCACGATCACGGGAATTCCTCGCTCACTCAGCCACCGCACCTGGTGCCCCGCCGTGGTCCCACAATCGACAGCCAAGAGCAGTTCCGGCCGACACTCCTCCACACATCGTTCCACGCCCTCTTGGCTCAATCCGTAGCCCTCTTCCATGCGCAGTGGCAAAAACGGACGCACATCGGCACCCAAGCGCCTTAAAACGCGACAGGCCAGCGCGGATGAAGTGATGCCATCGACATCATAATCGCCGTAAACGACGATCCGTTCTTTCTTGCGAATCGCCTCCATCAAGCGACCCGCCGCCTTCTCTAAATCGGTGAGCAAAAAAGGGTCCGAAAGTCCCTGTAAGCGCGGCTCTAAAAACGAGTGGGCGAGCTCGGACGTCCCGAAGCCGCGTTGGCACAAAAGATCCCCCACCATCGGGTGCACCTGAAGATTACGCGCCAATTCATCGGCATTCCCGCACCGCGCTGGAAAGAACCATCGCTTACCCGTCGCACTCACTATATTTGGCGTACCCACAGAAGACCGCGCAGTCTAGCGATCATCCTGCGGAACGAAAAGCGCAATCGATATTTTGACGAGTTGCTCACCAGCGATGGGTCAGATAGTCTCTGGAACCGTCCGGTACAGCGCCGTGCCTCACCTCCTGTATTCATGAAAAAACGTGTGCGCTTGTTACTGGCCGGGATCAGCCTAATCGTCTTGGGAATCGTCGTTGAAGCGCTTATCTCGAAGACGAAATGGCGGTACCTCCCGCCGCTTCCGTCGCCCTGCGCGTTTTATGTGACGAAGACCATGCCGGACGGCCGAATCCTGTTCGGCTACCCGCTTATCGATCCCGATCCCAAAGATCCCGGTGAACAATTGGAGCCGAAACCAGGTCGGCACCCCATTTTCGATCCCAAAGCCGATTCGTGGAGTCAAACCGTTCTGCAGTATCCTGATCTGCCGCATATCCCGAAGTGGATTCCGCGCGATTCAGCTTGGCGTCTGGTCACTGAGGGGCGAGGCCTTTTTATGAGCGGTGGGGTGGTTGGGTTAGGGGTTCCGACGCTCAGCATTACCACGGATGCTCTCTACGTCCCCGAGCCCGCAGAGCTGACGGACGGTCGTCTCTTCTACTTCCGCCGGAGCTACGAGTTCCTGAATCCGAAGACGAATGATCGAGACTTTATGCCATCGGTTTCAGATGGGGGAACCGTTCTGAATGCCGTTCGGTTGTCGGGAGATCGCTTTTTCTTTGGTCGATTACGTTCACTTCCATTTCCCAATTGCGCTATTGAAGAGATCATCGATACGACGGCCAAGTCATCGGTTTTGATCGAAGATCCACTGGTGGCGATAGGTCAAACCGCCACGCTTTTGCCTTCCGGA
>CAVURW010000038.1:0-80555 GCA_963743595.1 uncultured Verrucomicrobiae bacterium | reverse complement strand
CCGGGAGCCGGAAGACTACAGTCGTTACACCGATCGAATGGCAGTCTGGCTCGATAAGAAACCCGATTTGATCATAAAGCCTTCGCTACAGAAAATAGACGAGTGGCTGATGTCCATCTGGGTTAATTGAAGCAGCAAGCCGCAATTTTTACGGCTGTGTATCGGTCGGTTTTTTTGATTCTGGCGAGTTATTTGGCGGCGCATTCGGGGGCATCACCGGCACGGGTGTGGGCGATGGTTTTGCGCCGGGCTTGATGGTGTACGAAATGTTTGTTGTGGGCATGAGCGTCCCGGCGGCCGATTCGATCTTATAGGGGGTAGGAATGTCGCTGGCGGACCAGCCTCCGCCGAGCGCTTCGATGAGTTGGACGCTGGCGACGAGTCGGCGTGTGTGGAGGTTGACCTGCGTGAGTTGGTCAGAGAGCAGGGTGTTCTGCGCGGTGATGACGGTGAGGTAGTCGATGGTGCCGGCGTTGTATTCGTTTTGAGTGATGGTGAGGCTCTGTTTCGCAGCGGAAACGGCTTCGTTTTCGGCGAGCAGTTCTTGGTCGAGGATGCGCAGAGTGGAGAGCGCGTCTTCCACCTGCTGAAATGCGGTGAGGACGGTGGCGCGATAGGTGTCGACAGAGACGTCGTAGGTGGCTCCGGCTTCGAGAACTTGCGCGTGGAATTTACCGCCGTTAAAGATTGTTTGGGCAATGACCGGGCCGAGCGACCAGGCAAGGCTGGGGCCGGAGAAGAGTTCATCGAGTTTTATGGAGCTGAACGATGAATTTGCACCGATGGTGATGGTGGGGTAGTAGGCGGCTTCATCGATTCCGATTTCGGCGTTGGTGGCGGCCATGTTTCGTTCGGAGGCGGCGATATCGGGGCGACGTTCCAGAAGGGAGCTTGGCACGCCGATCGGGATGGGTGGCGGGTCGGATTGTTCCGGCGATTTCGAGACGTGAACGAAGGCTGGCGGGTGGCCGGTAAGAATCGCGATGGCGTGTTCGTACGTGGCGCGTGTGACTTCGGTATCGATGAGCTGTGCTTTGGCGGCATCGAGCTGGGCGCGCGCTTGCGAGATGTCGAGGGGTGTGGCGACTCCGCTGTTGAGTTTGTTTTGCGTGAGGTCCAGGCTCTTTTGGTAGTTCGCCACAGTCTGCGTGAGAAGAGCCTGCTGGGCGTCTTGGCCGCGCAAGCTGAAGTAGTCTTGGGCGAGCTCGCCTTGGTAGGAGAGTTTGGCCGATTCGAAATTCGCGTAGGCCTGTTGTGCGGAGGCTTTGTTGTATTCCAGGCCTCGGCGAACGCTGCCCCAGACGTCGACGAGGTACGAGAGTGACGCGGGGAAACTATAGGAGTTTTGTGAGCCGGTGCCTTTACTGGAGCCGATGGAAATGCCGCCACCCCCTCCCCCGGAGCTGGTTGTCGAGGACGTGGGACTGGTCATTGAAGACATGAGCCCGGTCGAACTGCTTGATCCGGAGCTCTTGGCGCTGCTCCCGCCGCTGCTCCCGCCGCCGCCACCGCTCGAGGCGCTCTGGGTTCGCGAGTAGGCGGGTGAGGCGGTGATTGTGGGGAAGAGGCCGGAGCGCTCGACTTTTACGGCGTCGCAGGCTTCGCGGAACTGCGCCTCGGAAACGGCTAGGTTTTGGTTGTTGAGTTGGACTTGGGCGACGAGGGAGTTGAGTTCGGGGTCGTGATAAGTGGTCCACCAATCCCCCTTAGGGAGGGTGTCGTGGGGGTTGGCGTGTTGCCAGGTTTCTGAGTAATTGGGTGAGACGGGGGCGGTGGGGCGGGAGTAATCGGGGCCGACGGTGCAGGAAGTGGTGGATAAAACGGCGGCGAGTGCTAAGGCGAGGTAGGCGCGATTAACGCGGGCCTTCAGCCCGCAGTCGTTTTTGTGGGCCCACCCAGGCGTGCGTCGCTGCGCTCCTTCACCTGGGCTAAGGTAGGTCCGGCCCATCGGGCCTAGAGGCAGGGAGGCGTGGTGAGCCGGACGAGGAACTGGATGATCGACTACCAACGAGCGACTGATTTCTCGACGAGCTCGAAATGGAGACACTTGTAGATGAACGATTTGCACTAGTCGCGGTTCATCCTTCCGAGTCACGTCGCTTGCGGGGTCAGTGTCTCGAAATGGAGGAGCTTTCGAAGTTAAAAAGCGTTTCATGATTCGGCGGGAAGAGTGCTGGGGAGAAGTCGTGGGGCGGGGCGCTTGCGCTTGAGGCTGAGTTTATCGAGGAGCAGGTAGAGTACGGGTGTGGTGTAGAGCGTGAGGATTTGGCTGAGGATGAGTCCGCCGATGATGGCAACACCCAGGGGCCGACGCAACTCCGCGCCGGTGCCGATATCGAATGCGAGCGGGACGGCGCCCAGTAGCGCGGCCAGGGTCGTCATTAAGATGGGTCGAAACCGCAGGAGGCACGCTTGCGTGATCGCATCCAGGGAGGAGAGGCCGCGATCGCGTTCTGCGGCGATTGCGAAATCGACGACCAGAATCGCGTTCTTTTTAACGATGCCGATGAGCAGGATAATTCCGATAACGGAGATCAGATCGAGATTAATTTGAAATAGAATCAACGCCAGCAATGCGCCGACGCCCGCGCTGGGCAGTGTGGAGAGAATGGTGATGGGGTGGATGTAGCTCTCATAAAGCATCCCGAGAATAATATAGACCGTGGCGATCGCCGCCAGAATGAGCAGCGGTTCTGTGGAGAGAGAACTTTGGAATTGTTGTGCGGTGCCTTGAAACGAGCCACGTACCGATTCAGGAAGCCGAATCTTCTGCGATATCTTGGTCATCTCATTGACTGCATCACCAAGGGACGCGCCGGGCACGAGATTAAAGGAAATGGTGCTGGCAGGAAACGGTCCCTGGTGATTGATTGAGAGTGGTGAAGCGGAATCGGAGTAGTGCGTTACGGCAGATAGCGGCACCATTCCACCGGATGCCGATTTCACGTAGATCGATTTCAGACCTTCCGGGTTTTGCCAGTATTTCGGGGCCACCTCCATAACCACGTGGTATTGGTTGAGCGGGGTGAACATGACCGAGACTTGGCGTTGGCCGAAGGCGTCGTAAAGCGTTTGATCCAGGAGCGACGTGGAGATGTTCAGCTTAGAGGCGGTATCACGGTCGTAGGTGAGGATCGCTTCACGACCGTGATTTTGGAGATCGGAACTCGCATCGACCATTATGGAACTCTTAACGATTTCGGCCATTAATTTGGGGCTCCACTCGACCAGGTCATTATAATCGTCGCTTTGAAGCGTGTATTGATATTGCGCATTACCTTGGCGTCCGCCGATTTGAAGGTCTTGCGCGGCTTGCATGTAAAGCGTGGCTCCAGGAATTTTGCCGAGCACCTTACGCAACCGCGCGATTACCAGATCGCTGGAGACCCGTTGATCGATCGATTTGAGCCCCATAAAGACGGTCGCTTTCGAGACGTTGCCACCGCCGGGACCGCCACCGCCTAAGAATCCGATAACCGTATCGACCGCCGGATCTTTCTGCACGATGGCCATCATTTCCACCAAACGCTTTTGCATCGATTGAAACGAAGTGGCCTGATCGCCTTGCAGCGAGCCCATTATGCGACCGGTGTCTTGTTGCGGAAAGAAGCCCTTGGGCACCGCGAAGATGAGATAGCCATTGAGCGTGATTGTGAGTACCAGACCCAACATGGTGAGAAGAGGATGGCGCAAGATAGGACGCAGCGTGAATTCATAGGAACGGTGGATGATCCCGAAGACATATTCTGAGCAACGGGCAAAGAGGCTAGGTTTGGCATTTTTATCGTGAGCGCGCAGGAGGGCTGCACACATCATTGGGGTGGTGGTCAAGGAAATCACCGCCGAGACAGCAATTGCGACTGCGAGCGTTACGGCGAATTCGCGGAAGAGTCGGCCCACAAGGCCGCCCATGAGTAATAGCGGAATGAAGACGGCGATTAGTGAGAGGCTGATCGAGAAGACGGTGAAACTAATTTCGCGAGCACCCCGGAGCGCAGCCTGCATCGGAGAGAGACCCTCTTCGATATAACGGGTGATGTTTTCGACCACAACAATGGCATCATCGACCACGAAGCCGGTGGAAATCGTCAAAGCCATTAGAGAGAGATTGTCCAAACTAAACCCGAGTAAGTACATCACGCCGAATGTGCCGAGCAGCGAGACGGGCACCGCGATTCCGGGGATGAACATGATCCGGAGATCGTGGAGAAACAGGAAAACAACCAGCAGAACTAAGAGTATGGAGATGACCAGCGTGCGTTCAACATCGTGAAGTGATGCCCGGATGGTGACGGTTCGGTCGATTCCGACCTGCATTTGGATCGATTGCGGAATGGAGGCGCGAAGCTGCGGGATCAGAGCGACGATATGATCGACCGTCTCAATGATGTTCGCGCCGGGTTCCCGGAAGATCACCAACAGCACCGAACCCTTCCCGTTCGCGCGCCCATCATTGCGGATGTTTTCGATGTCCTTTGTGACATCAGCGATGTCTTTCACGCGGACGGGTGCGCCGTTTCGGTACGTAACAATGAGGTTGGCGTAATCGCTCACCGTGTTGAGCTGATCGTTGGCTTCGATTGTCCAAATATGATCGCCGTCGCTGAAATGGCCTTTGGGCCGATTTGCATTGGAGCTGGAGAGAGCGCTGCGTACGTCTTCCAGGCCGATTCCATATTTGTTCAGCGAGTCGGGATTGAGTTCGACACGAATTCCGGGCAAGGAACTGCCGCCGACCGTAACCTGGCCGACGCCGGGAAGCTGAGAGATCTTTTGCGCTAAAATCGTGGAGGCTGCGTCGTACATTTCACCGCGGGAGAGCGTATCTGAGGTGAGCGTGAGGATCAGGATGGGCGCTTCCGCAGGATTCACCTTGCGGTAGGTGGGGTTGGAGGGTAGATCGGTGGGGAGATTCGCACGGGCGGCATTTATGGCGGCTTGGACGTCACGCACGGCCCCGTCGATGTCTCGTGATAGATCGAACTGCATGGTTACGCTGGCGCTGCCAAGACTGCTATTGGACGTCATCTCAGTTACACCGGCGATTCGGCCAAATTCGCGCTCGAGCGGAGTGGCAACAGAGGAGGCCATCGTGGTGGGATTTGCACCGGGAAGACTCACACTTACCGAAACGGTAGGGAAATCGATTTGTGGAAGCGACGCAACGGGCAGAAGGGTGAAGGCGAGCGTTCCTGAAAGGGCGACGCCTATGGTCAAAAGTGTCGTCGCGACCGGGCGGTGAATAAACGGCGCGGAGAGGTTCACACGGTCTCCGTCGGTTTTTCGATACGCACCGGTGCCGGGCTAAAGAATTCGCTGATGCGCTCGAACATCAGGTAGATGACTGGTGTGGTGTAGAGCGTTAGTATTTGCGAAAGGATCAGGCCGCCTATGATCGAAATGCCCAGGGGCTTGCGCAATTCGGAGCCGACGCCTGTACCCATCGCCAGCGGCAGAGCACCCAGTAATGCAGCCATCGTCGTCATAAGAATCGGGCGGAAACGGAGCTGTGCGGCTTGGTATATGGCGTCGCGCGGGGAGAGCCCTTGCAGGCGTTGCGCATCGAGTGCGAAGTCGACCATCATGATGGCGTTCTTTTTTACGATTCCGATGAGCAGGATGATCCCGATGATACTGATGACATTAAGATCGGTGTGCGTTATTTCCAGGGCCAGAAGTGCCCCGACTCCCGCGCTGGGGAGCGTGGAGAGGATGGTGATGGGGTGAATAAAGCTTTCGTATAACACGCCTAGCACGATGTAGACGGTGATAATGGCCGCCAGCAAGAGGATCGGTTCACTGGAAAGCGAATTTTGAAACGCGGCAGTGGCCCCTTGAAATTGCGTTTGCAAGCTCGGCGGGGGATTGAGATCTGCAAGCGTGGCACTGATCGCGTCCACGGCCTGGCTCAGCGATACGCCGGGAGCCAGATTGAACGAGACGGTCACGACCGGGAATTGGCCTTGGTGATTGATCGTTAATGGGCCAGGCACGGTGCTCCACTTGGCAAACGCGCTGATGGGAATCGCTTCCGGGCCAGCCTTGGTGCTGACCGTGGCAGTGGTTGCAGATGTAGCTGACGAAGTGGCCGCGAATGGATTGGGCGATGAAGCACCCGTAGTAGCCGATGCGGTCGAGACCGAAGCAGCGGAGGCAGAAGGGACGATGAAGAGATGATCCAATCCGCCCGGTGTTTGGGCAAATGAGGGGTCCATCTCCATGATGACGTGGTACTGATTCACCTCGGTAAAAATCGTCGAGACTTGGCGTTGTCCGAAAGCGTCGTAGAGAACGTTATCGATTGATGCGGCGGAGAGACCGAGTCGAGAGGCAGTATCTCGATCGACGACCAGGGAGGTGCGCAGGCCATTGTCGAGTTGGTCTGAAGCGACATCACGCAGCTCTGAGCGGGCTTGGAGTTTGGCCAGGAACGTCGGGATAAACGCGGAGAGCTCAGCTGGATTGGAGTCCTCTATGGTGTACTGATACTGCGTGCGGCTCACGCGGTCTTCGATCGTGAGATCCTGAACGGGTTGCATGTAGAGGGTGAAATCGGGGATGGCGGTGAGTTTGGGGCTGAGCCGTTGGATGATTTGAGACGCCGTCAGGTAATCACGTTGTTCCAAAGGCTTTAAATTGATCTGAATTCGACCGCTGTTCAGTGTGGTGTTGGTGCCATCCACGCCCACAAATGAGGAGACGCTGGCGACGGCGGGATCTTGTAGAATGAGGCTGGTGATTTCGCGTTGGCGCTCCGACATTTTCTCAAAAGAGATCGATTGCGCGCCTTGCGTAATTCCCAAAATGACGCCGGTATCTTGAACGGGAAACAGTCCTTTCGGAATCTGGATGTAGAGATAAATCGTGAGAACGAAGGTAGCCGCAGCCACCAGAAGCGTAACCGTTTGCGCTTTCAGGACTTGGCGCAAGGTAAACGCGTAGGTCGAAATGATGCCGGTGAAAATCGATTCAGACACGCGGAAAAGGCGACCGTGCTTCTCTGCGTTTTTCGCTGCAAGAATACGCGAGCACATCATGGGCGTGAGTGTGAGCGAGACGACGGCCGAGAAGAGAATGGTGATGCTCAGGGTGATGGCAAATTCACGGAATAGACGCCCGACGATATCGCCCATGAACAAGAGCGGGATCAGCACCGCGATCAGGGAGATGGTGAGCGAAAGAATGGTGAACCCGATTTCGGCCGAGCCCTTAAACGCCGCTTCCATGGGGGAATAGCCCTCTTCTATATACCTGAAGATGTTCTCGATCATCACAATCGCGTCATCGACCACGAAGCCGGTGGAGATGGTAAGCGCCATGAGCGTGAGATTATTCAGACTGAACCCGAGCATGTACATCAGACCGAACGTGCCGACGAGCGAGAGGGGAACCGCGACGGCGGGGATGAACGTGGCCGCAAAGCTGCGCAGGAAAAGGAAGATCACAGCGATGACGAGGCCGATAGCGAGGAGTGTCTCCATTTCCACGTCAGCGACTGAGGCGCGAATGGTGGTGGTGCGGTCCGTGAGGAACTCGAGCTTGATGCCCGGCGGAAGCGTTTGTTGCAATTTCGGCAGGAGCTTTTTAATGCTATCGACAACGGAGATGATGTTCGCGCCCGGTTGCCGCTGAATATTCATGATGATCGTCGGTGTATCGGATGTAGCGGGTGAAATGGCCATCCACGCGGCTTGCTGGGAATTCTCCGTGCCATCCACGATGTTTGCGACGTCGCTCAGGCGGACGGGCGAGTTATTCCGGTAGTCAATGATCAAGTCGTGATATTCCTTGGCCGAGACGAGCTGGTCATTCGCACCGATTTGATAACCTTGCGACGGGCCGTCAAAGCTTCCCTTGGCGATATTGACATTTGCGCTCGAAATAGCGGTGCGAACGTCTTCAAAGTTGAGTCCATAAGCTGCGAGAGAGAGCGGATTCAGTTGAATGCGCACCGCCGGTTTGTGTCCACCATTCAGGCTTACCAGACCCACCCCGGAGAGCTGCGAGATCTTTTGAGCCAGGCGCGAATCAGCGATGTCTTCCAGCTTCGAGAGGGGCAGCGTGTCGGAGGTGAGCGCGAGCGTCAGGATCGGCGCGTCGGCGGGGTTTGTTTTGCTGTAGATGGGGGGATTCGGTAAGTCAGCTGGAAGGAGCGTTCCCGCGGCGTTGATCGATTGCTGAACTTCTTGCTCGGCGACGTCGATATTCAGCGAGAGATCAAACTGAAGCGTGATGACCGAGCTGCCATCCGAGCTGATGGAGGTCATCTGCTGAAGGCCCGGCACCTGGCCGAGTTGCCGTTCCAGGGGTGCGGTGACAGCGGTGGCCATGACCTCGGGATTGGCCCCGGGGTAGAATGTGAAGATCTGGATGGTGGGGTAATCAATTTCAGGCAGAGCGGAGACGGAGAGCTGGAGATAGGCAAACGTTCCCGAGAGGAGAATGGCCACCATGAAGAGCGTGGTGGCGACCGGTCGCTGAATGAAGAATGAGGAAATGCCCATGGTTATTTCACGAGTGCCGGGTTAAGGGCATTCCGGGGCACTATAGAGGATACTGCGTTCATACTCCCAACCGGAATTAGCTCGCGGGCGTTTGACTAGGCGAAGGATCACCAGGCTTTTGGTGGTGATGATGATGTTGCCCAGAGGCATCGGGTGTCGCGGAAGAATCGGGTGAAGTCGCAGGGGTGCTATTCGGCAGTGTGGGGATCACTTGAGCGCCCTCTTGAAGTTTGTCGACGCCGTCCGTGATGACCGTGTCGCCAGGGTTGATTCCGCTTAGAATCTCCGTTTGCTGGCCGTCCGTCACACCGGTGGTGACCGGCTTCATGGCGACGGTGCTTTCATCGGAAACCGTGTAAACAAACGAGCCTTGTTGGCCGTGCTGAATCGCTGCGGAAGGAACGAGCAGGATTTCGGTTTTCGTATCGACCAAGATGCGTGCGTTCACAAACTGATTTGGAAACAGGGAATGATCGGTGTTCGGGAACGAGGCTCGGAAACGAAGCGTTCCCGTGGAGGCATCGATCTGGTTATCCGAAGTGAGGAGAGTCCCTTCGCTCAGCTCTTTTGAGAACGATCGATCAAACGCGGTCACCGGGAGGTGCTGCCCATCCTTCAGGCTCTTGATAAGCGGCGCAATTTGATCTTCCGGTACCGTAAAGATGACCGTGATGGGCTCGATTTGGTTGATCACCGCCAAACCGTTGGAATCGCTGGGCTGCACGTAGTTACCGGGGTCCACCGAGCGCAGGCCCACAACGCCATCTTGAGGCGAAGTGATGTGGCAATAGACCAAGTTCAATTTAACGCTATCGATCAACGCTTGATCGCCTTGTACGGTGCCCTGGTCTTGGAGAACGGTAGCTTGTTGCGTGGCCAGTGTCTGCTGGGCGATCGACTGTTGATTCCAAAGCGTTTGATAACGTTGGAGATCGGTCTTAGCGTTATCGAGCACCGCTTGATCGTGCACCAACTGAGCTTCGTATTGCTCCAGCTGGACTTGGTAGGGGCGTGGATCGATATCTGCAATCGTATCGCCTTTCTTCACCGCTTGACCCTCTTCGAAGCCGACAGACATCAATTGACCCGAGACGCGTGTCTTGACTGTCACCGAAAAGTTAGGGGTCACCGAGCCGAGCCCCGTTAGGTAGACCTTTAGGCTTCCTTTTTCGGCTTTAGCGACCACCACGGGCAGAGGGCCGTGTGATCTTCCTCTATCAGTCGGTGTCGCAGGCGCTGGTAACAGGGACTTCGCGTAGGTGATGAGCGCGGGGTTGAGATAAAGAGCCACGCCCGCTCCGCAGATGATGAGAATGATAAGGAGGAGCGCCCATGGGAAACCGCGCTTCCTCCGCGGCTCTGGTTCTGGGTCGGCTGCGGGTCGGGCGGTTTCACCCTCGAGTTTCTTGGGGGTGGATGGAGGCAGGTCAGTCATGGGGCTAAGGACGCAGGGGGGCAGGTGTCGCCGCGGGAGTTGCCGCTTGCTGTTTCACGGAGAGGGCCGTTTCGATTCGGCCACGGCTCTCTTTATAAGAAGCTAGGTACAACGCCCTCTGATCCGGGTCGAGTTGTTCAGCGATAAGTTGGTGGTAATGATCTTCCGTGGCCAAAACATCGGACGAGAAGCTGTGGCGGAGATCGTAGAGATGTTGCGTCATATCATTGAGGATTGGACGAATGCGAAGCTGTTCCTCTTCAGTAAGGTTATACTTCGTCACGTACTTAGCCAGGCACGCCTGCGCCATCTCATTGGGATTCGTCGTCTTATTAAAGAATTTCTCTAGCGTGGTGGGAACATTACCCTGCGGAAGCATCCAACCGAAGGCGATTCCCATGCCGAAGACTCCGGCGAAGGCGAGGATTAGGCGTGCAGACTTAAACATACGAAGGAGCATTAGTAGGGAAGAATAGAGGCATCGGCCTTGAAGTGGATCAGGTTGCGGGTGCCGGGATCGAATTCATCCGGTTGCGATGCGATTTCTACGATTCGGATGGTGACGAGGATCGCCACCGCAACAAAAGAACATTGAAACGCACGCCAGCCGAGATGTTCTAGATTGCGCAGCTGACGTTGTTCCAAGAGAAGGCGCGTCATTCTCAGGGTAAAGCTCATCGGCGCGGACGATTGCCCGGCAAAGGTCGGCTTCGCCAGCTGAATGAGTGTTTGAATGGAGTTTGGATTATTCAGATCCACGCGATTTCTCCAGGCGTAAAAGTTTTTCACGAAGCTGCAGGCGCAAGCGATGCAGCCGCATTTTGATTTTCGGAAGACCCCAACCGGTTGCTTTTGAAACTTCTGGAAGCGACTGGCCCTCGGCGTCCACCATCATGATCAACTGGCGGTTCTCTGCGGGAATCGTGCTGAGGAGTCGATCCAGGAGATCGCGAGCGGCGACAATTGAATTGGGACGACTCACGGGGGCGGATTGTTCAGGATGCTCCTCAAAGACAAGCCGCTCGGCGTCTGAGAGCTCGGTCCAGCGCACTTCCGGGCGGACGCGCTGTTTCCGAAGGCGGTCGATGCAGGTGGTTCTCGCGATTCTGGAGACCCAGTGTTCAAAGGGAGAATCGCCTTTGAATTGATCTAACCGCGCGAAGATCTTCATGAAAATCTCCTGCGCCATGTCTTGCTCGGACTCGCGCTGGGGTAGGTAGGTGTGGACCACCCGGGAAACGCAGGGATAGACCTCGCGAATGATCGTGGAAGCGGCAAACTCGTCTCCCTCCCGCCATTTCTGCAGAGTCGCGCGTATTTCGTCCTCAGTGAGGCGAATCGCGGATCGGGAGTGGTAGGGGAGGTTGGTCACGGTTTACAGGAGAGGTTAATGGGAAAAGGGGCGAAACGCAAAGTGATGTTACCAGTGAGACGTCTGGCTGGGGGAATTGGTCACAAATGGCTTTTCGTGAAAGCGTACTTCGCTGGCGCAAAGCGTGGACATCAGCTGTCTTCAAGCCCCGTAAGGGGCGAAAGGACCATAGACCCGGGTGAAACCCGGGTACCACGCCCTCCTGAATCGCGAGTGCCTTTATGGTACGTGCACCCGCATGGTGGATTGATTTGTAGGTTTACAAACGCCAAACCTCCCGCTCGCCGTTGGCAGACCTCGTGATGATTTTGCTCGTACCATAAAGGCACGAGCGACCGTTGTGTGGTGGTCGTACCCCGGGTTAGCACCCGGGTCTATGGTCCTGTAGCCCCTAACGGGGCTCAAGCAAGACAGCAATCGCTGATTTTACCTTGCACACGCATGCTCACTCACACCCCGGAAAAGCGGATTAGGGGAACTGGGTAGGCGTATCGGTTCGTGATGATCTTGCTCGTACCATGAAGGCACGAGCGACCTCACCGCAGGTCGGTTGATTAAACAGCTACGCGATTACCTAACCGTCCTTCGAACCCACAACCCGAGCGGATATTGCTCGATCGGCTTTCCAGGATCGCCGAAATCGTGCCAGTTTCTCGCGAAACCGTGAGTTCTTACAGACTGGATAGAAGTCCTGGATTAACGAGAGCGCGTCACGTCTGTAGATCGTAGCATCCAGTCACTGGATCAATACCATTTCCAAAGCAGCCCTGCTTAGCCTCGCATGGCTTTGACACAATTTTTCAAGGCGGGCACCGGGTTCTGAGGTTCGGCCTCGTATTCGATCACGGCCATGCCATCAAAGCCATTGCTGTCCAGAGCTTCGATAAATTTGGGAAGGTCGAGATTTCCCTGGCCAACCACGGTGTCCGTCCATTGGCCGTTCGAACCAAAAGTAAAATCCTTATAATGGATGCCGTAGATATGGCCAGCAAAGCGTTTGGCCCACTCGACCGGTTTGCCCAGATACGGTCCAATTTGCATGCACCAAGCTGTATCAATGCAAATTCCGACTTGAGGCGAACCGAGCTTGATTAAATATTCCAGCACGTCGACTTGTCCGCCAAACATATAACCGCCGTGGCAATGAATGCCCACGCGAATGCCAAATTCATCAGAGAGTTTTTGCGTCTGTTTGATGGCTTCGGGAAAGGAATCTACTTTGAAATGTACGGAGATGTGTTTGGCCCCGGCAAGGGCAGCGCATTCGAAGTAGTCCCGTTCTTTGGGATCGCCCACAAATGTTTGAACACCTAATGAGATGATTGCTACACCGGCTTCTTGGTAGATTTTGACCACTTCTTTGAAGTCCGAGAGATTATGGAAATCAGCGTGGGCACCACTAATTTCCAGTTTATCCACGCCAATTTCCCGAACTTTCTCAGCGACCTCAACATTTCTCTTAAATTCCCGGAAACACCAACTTTGAACGCCAAATTCAAGTGCTTTGCTCATAATAATGTCTTTCTTTGATTGTAGTAATTTTTGGAATGAACCGATTTTTAGCTGATAACGACCTCTTTGCCTGTCCGGCTGGACTCTGAAATGGCGTCGAGAATTTTCTGAACGACCAGCGCTTGGTGCGTGGTGGTGCAAAGCTCTTCTTCGCCCCGCAGATGATTGATGAAATTATGGAATCGTTCCTGATGAGGCATCTTCAAAGGAACATTTAGCTCGTTCAAAACTTGGTAGGAAGCAGGTGGCCGCGGGTCAGCCCGGAAAAGGCGAGCGGGACGTAGCGCCGCCCCAGCCTCTGTGCCGAAAATCTCAACGTTTTCCGTACTGGCCTCGGCTCGATGGCAAGCCCAAGAGCTGTCGAGCGTGACAGTGGCACCATTTGCGAAGCGGATGAATGCTGAGGCGAAATCATCCACATCAAAGGGAATGTTTGAGCGCTCGGACAACCCCCAGCCCCCTTCACCCAAGCCCCGATTGCCGAACTTGGTGTAAGTCGCACCTACCACAGACACCGGCTCGAAGTTATTGATTAGGTATAGGCAAAGATCAAGCATGTGAACGCCGATATCGTAAAGCGAACCGCCGCCGGCCATTTCCTTACTTACAAACCAGGTACCCAGTTTTGGGATTCCCGAGCGCCGCATCCAAGAGGCCTTGGCGTGATAAATATCGCCAAGGACGCCGTCGACTATGAGTTGCTTAATCTTTTGTGAATCGGCGGTGAAACGGTGATTCATTCCCACCGCTAATACGAGGTTGTACGCCTTGGCCGTGGCAATAGCCTTTTCGGCTTCCGCCGCATTCATAGCAAAGGGTTTTTCCAGGAAGACGTGTTTGCCTGCCTCCAGGGCTTGGAGGGTCAGTGGGATGTGAAACTTATTCGGAACGGCGATATAAACAGCATCCACCGACTTGTTGGCCAAGAGTTCTTCAGTCGTCTCGTGCGCGCATTCAAGCGAGTATTTCTTCTGAAAAGCGATTCGCCTTTCCGCGTGAGGGTCTTGAACAGCTACCAATTTGGCGTGGGCATGGCGCAGGATCACGTCTGCTGCGTAGCCGGCGATTGCACCTGCCCCGATAAAACCAAAACGAACGTCTGAGAATGTATTCATATATTAAAAGTAGGATGTATTTGGAGTAAACATCACTTGAATATATTCGACAAATCGAAATAATTGTAAAATACTAGGATCTGTTATCAAAATGTCGGCTTACGAAGCACCTCTCGAGGATATGAGCAGTTTAAAGACTTCACTTCAGGAAAAATCAACAAAGGTTCTTTCCATTTCGCACTATCATCAACGCTCAGGGTGTCATCCCGTTCCGACTCGGTTCGAGGAAGGAAAGCAGTGTGTGGAACTGGTTACAGGAGGCCGCGGCTGGGTGGAAATAGAGGGCGCATGGAAGGAGGTGATACCGGGGGATTTGCTTTGGCATAAACCGGGCGACTTTACCATTGGTCGAAGTGACTTTGATGATCCCTATAGGTGTCTCGCTGTGAGATTCGAAGATGGGGGCAATTGGAACTGTCCAATCTCCCGTCTCTCCCGCTGGGAGGATCTCGAGGAGGTAAGGCTTTTTACCCGACAAGTGATCCATCTTTATGCCGACGATGCTTTTGATTCGCAGATTCTCTTGAACTACATTCTGAGCAGACTCCATTTTCAAGCCGCGCTCTACTTGCGAATTCAAAAGGAACATGGGTTGCCTTTGGAATTGCAGCAGGCGCTTAGAATTTTGAAGCAACGTTATGCGGAACCGTTGCGCTTGGTGGAATTGGCCCGTAGCGCAGGCTGGTCTGTCCCTCACCTACACGAACGATTCAAAGAATGTCTCGGTCTTTCCCCTCATCAGGTGCTCATTCGTCGCCGCATCCAAGCTGCCCGGGAACTTCTCGCCAGCACCAACGATCCTATAAAAAGCGTGGCTGGAAAATGTGGTTTTTCCTCCGCATCGGCCTTTTGTGTGCAGTTTAAAAAACACACGCAGCTCTCCCCCAAAGAGTATCGGGATCGACAACTTTTTGGTGCCAGACAGGTTTCATCTTGATGAAGCTGGCTGAGTTCTCTAACCGCGTCTCCGTCGGATAATTTTGCCGATTAGAGCTTCCAAGTGTCGGTCCTAAAAGGAGATGCGGGAAGGTCGTCACCGTTAATTAAATTGCACCCTTCGGGATTATCCGACCAAGCGTAGCGAACAGACTCTGGATTGGAAATCGAGGGATGCCAAACGACTAGCGTCTCTCCCTCGATTCGATTTTCAGCAGCAATAAATTTTCTTTCGTGGCCCGCTATTGTCAGATAGCTAATGGGCCTGCCGTCACGGCTCTTCAATTCTCGAGCGTACCGGAAGTAAATACGGACAAGGCCCAAGGCTTCGTACGTAGCCCGGAGGTAGAGTGGACCAGAAGGGATTTCTCGACGTCCATAATTTTGAGAGAGCGACCACTGTGCAAGCCTCTTTCCCACAACGCGCTTTTCTCGCGGATGGATGTTCCGGGGCTCTCCAATATCGATGGCAACGGTCATTCCGGTATTGGGTTCGGCGAGAACGGCCAATTGTGCTTCCCTTAATTCAGCCCACTTGCCCAATCCGGGGCTGAAATTGGCTAGTTGAACTTGCAAAAAAGCAAAATCATTTTGTCCCCACTTCCGACGCCAATCCCGGATCATAAGTAACAGGAGCCGTTTATAATTTTGCGCTTCAAAGGCGTTGGACTCGCCCTGATACCAGATAACGCCGAAAATGCCGTAGGGGATAAGCGGTGCGACCCGGCTATCAAATAGAATAAAGGGGGAATTGGGGTTACCTAATCCGTATGCAAGATTCGGATTAATTACTCCCCAGTCCTGCTCGACAGAGTAATGCCACTCTCCCGCCAACGACACAGGCGCCTCGTCAGGCATTGCAAATGGCGCGACGTACATCTCCTCTTTTGGGCCCATAAGCCCTCCGTTAAAGACATGAGAACAGACACGAATTGCTATATCCAAACTGCCATCGGGTCCAACAAGTTGACAAGGAACTCGATACACACGCGGAGTGCACCACGTGTTTGGGCCATCTTTTCGCGAGAGCCCGCCCACCCATTCTCCATTTACCCAAGTATCATCATGCTTATCGATCGATCCGAGATGGATTTGAAGATCTGCGCCCACCCAGCCTGCGGGAATTTTAAAGCGATATCGAAACCAGAAAATTCCACTCCCTGGATGCCCGTTCTCCTGCCAACTACTGGGCACAGTCATCTTTGGCCAACTGCTATGATCAAACTCAATGGAATTCCAGCCCTTTGACGAAACGGCAATACCTGGGTCCTTAGGGCTTTCATAAAGCTCCCAATCCTGAAACGTAATATAACTGGTCTTGCCCGGCGGGGAATAGTTCCCGCTTTCATATTTAACCACCTCTTGCTGAGCCTCATGATCCTGGAAAAGAGCTTCCCGGCTTATCCAAGCTTGTACTCGCGTACCGCCCCAAGCATTGCAAATCAGTCCAATAGGAACACCGAGTTCATGGTGGAGGTCACGGCCAAACCAGGCACCAACGGCCGAAAAGGACAGCAACGTGCGTGCATCTGCCAGAACCCACTGGCCGTCGATTCGTTCCTGACGATGTCCAAGACTGGCGGGATTGGTTACCGTAAGCAGTCGGATTTGAGGGAGTTCTTCCAGGAGCTGCGCATTTTCGGGCACCCCGGTCTGATGCACCTGCCATTCCATATTGGATTGGCCCGAACAGATCCAGACATCGCCTACAAGTATATCGTTTAAAACCGCCTTTCCAGAAGCGGATTCAGCACTTAGCTGGTAGGGGCCTCCGGTGGACAACTTCGGTAGACGGACCAGCCAACGTCCATCGGGTTCCGAAGTAACAGATGCCGTTAGACCTGCGAGTCGAACCGTTACCCTTTCGCTGGGGCCGCTAAAGCCCCAAATAGGAAGTGAGAGATTGCGTTGGAGAACGGCGTGATCTTGAAAGATCGAGGAGAATTGCATAAACGATGAAGACCAAGAAAATCTTTATAGCTATCAGCTGGTAAACAACATTTTCAAACCATTCTCATGTTGAATCAACGGTGAGTATCGAACTGATCGCTTTTTTCGGTGGTACTCCCGGAAAACAGCAGGAGATGGAACTTTCTCTGCAGATTCAACGATTGAATGCTCACTCGCTTTACCGATCTAGACGATAATGGTTAATTACCTAAACCTAAATGCCGACATGTCCAAAGGACTTTGCTGCCCCAGCCTACAACGCGATGAATTCTAAAGAAGGGCCGATGGCTAAGCGAATAGATTGAACATCAATGCAACAATATCAAACAAAATGAGACGCCTTCGGAGTTATTCATATCGCCAGAGGGTTGAGTCCAAAAAAGGTATAGCGTTAATTATTGTTTTAGCAGTGCTGGCTTTGGTAACAGCGCTTGGCTTGCTGCTCATTTGCCTCGCGCAACTTCATCGGCAAATTTCGTTTAGCAGTAGTGGTCAAAATCGCGCGGAAATATTGTCACGCTCTGCGATGGACACCACCGTTGCAGATCTAATTAGTGAGATTCAAGCAGGTTCTACCGCCTACACGACCAACGGAGTAACCATGTACGTTCCGTCCACAAACTTTACCGTGATACCCTGTAGAACAGTAAGTTCAACTTACCCGAATCTGATTAAAGAAAGCCTAGGAGGGACAAACTCTTGGTATGGAAGTTATTATAGCACAGCCGCTCCTATGCGTGCGAGTAGTGACCCCGTTTATTCGACTCTACAACCTTCCCTTGAGGGACGCTATGTTCCGAGTAGCGCGTGGAGTAAACCTCAACTTCTTTCCTCCCCAAATCCGACACCAAGTTGGATTTTGATCACCCGGCAGGGTCCTATGATGAACGCGGCTACACTCCCACCGATTTCGACAATGGCTGACCGTAGTTTTAATAATATGAGCTGCGTTATGGGTCGCTACGCGTACGCCATTTACGATGACGGTGGTTTACTCGATGTGAACGTGGCGGGAAACGGCTTGAGCGCGTTAGCGAATTCTCAACGAGGAAGGATGATTCAAGCCGCCCTGGGTGAGATCCCTCTGGTCGACAATACACCGGGAAGTGCTGCCGATATGAATGCCGCAGCAGCATTGGTTTCTTGGAGAAGCGCAACAAGCAGCACAAACACCAACACCTGGATATCCAGTCCAACCAATACATTTCTCAACGTCTCTCCAGGTGATCAAGCGTTTGTCTCAAGGCAGGACTTGCTGAACTACGGCACCGCGCACGGACTTCAGAGTTCCGCGTTTCAATACCTTGGTGTCTTTAGTCGGGAGCTGAATGCTCCCAATTTTACGCCGAACCCCAATCGCCCCAAAGTCGTGTCGACGACCGCTTCGACCGCCACACCGTACGTTTCTACATACTCATGGACGGGACCAGAAGGACTTTCTCAAACGTTCTCATCGGGCTTTGGTGTTTCAAATCCGAACTCCGTAGGTTTGGACGATACGTACAATCCCAGTCTGCTGAACTACAGAGATTCCTCTGGAAATTCAATTATGAAACAACGGTTTCCCTTGAGCCGCATCTCATGGCTTACCTACCTAGGTCCGATTGCCGATAATAGCGGGAACCTAAACCCGACAGGTGATGCCGGTGTCGCGACGGAAATAAGTATTTACGAGAACGCTGGGATTCCAGCCACCTATTTGCAGCAAGGGACGCCAGCAAATATCAAATCTTACTTCGGGTTGACCTGGGACAATATCAATAATCAGTGGATTTATACCTCTCCGGACGGTTCCAACGCCTCAACAACTATTAAAACGTTCACCCATATACCGAGTACTCGGACTACGGGCCCCGATTTTTTTGAGACTCTCCTGGCTGCTATTTCTGTAGGCTCCATAGGGAGAGATGCCGGACCTCCCGGTGTGACAAATGAGGCAGGATCTACGGCGAGAGGAGTTGGGGCAACGGGCCTTGCCAATAATGTCCTGTTACAGGATCAGAATATATATCGCCATATTTTACAAATCGGAGCTAATATCATCGATCAATACGATCCTGATAGTTATCCGACAGCCATTATGATGGGAACATCATCGGGTTACACTACGGTCTTCGGTGTTGAAAGTTTGCCGTATGTAACTCGAATTGTCGCCGCAAGCTATCAGGATTATGATCTTCAACAATCCCATGGATACATGGAGACAGAAGTTTGGAACCCTCACCAACCTTCGATTGCCACACCTCCAGCGAGCCTGGTGCCAACACAAATACGGTTTCGAGCGGTTTCGGACGGTGATAATCCCTCAAGCTCCTATTCCTCCGCGGGGCACTGTTACATTTTGTCAGGGGTAAGTGGCGCTGCAGGAGTACAGCCTCCTGTCGATCTGACCGGTGCTACCCCAATTGTATGTAACTACTCGCCGGGCTTCGCCACAATACCGACCTTACTTACCGCTGCCAACTCGTCCGGTGGAGTTTCCCCGCCGACAACTAAGCCCGTCTACTTCGCTGGTGCTGGGGGCACGCCCCCTTACTACCCGGCAAGTTTTTATGGTTTCGACGCGGGATGGCACGACACTTCTAATACGACTACCTACAGTGCGGCCGGCGCTACGGCCCCTTGGTCCAGTATCTACGTTGATCGTACCCCCCAGGTGGCTCCGGACGGGCTTGATAGTTTTGATCTCGAATATTTAGTGGGTGGGGTTTGGCGACCCTACTCGGTTGTCCGTAATATCGCCTGGGGCCTGGGAGAAATTCGCCCATTTATGACCCCGTACCAAGGAGCGGCGGCTGGAAGTGCGATCTTCAATACCTCTTGCGGTTCTGTGGGGGGAAATGCGGAGGGAACTTACTGGGAGTGGGTACATATCGATCCTCGAACCGATCGTTTTGGAGTGATGAGCCGCGTTGGGTCTGCATCAAGCCCAAACGATGGCGGCCCCTTTCCCGAGGGTCCCGCTCCAATCTCAACGAGGACGAGATGGTCTGGCATTTCCGGCGTGAGTTATTATCCAGTTCCTCCCTCCGCTGGACCTCCTGCTGCGGGTCTGCCTGCAATAGGTGTCACGTCATATATGCCCTATCAGCTTCCTGGAACAGCTGCTGCAGTTAATTCAGCCCAAACATCGGCTTTCTTCTTGGAGACTTCTGAGAATGGAGGGACTAACAACACTCTCAATGCCAATGCAAGTTTGCCGTGTCCAGTCTGTTACTCCTTAAACTGGACCTCATCAGCTGCTGAACACGGGCGGTTCATGGAGACAATCGCAGATAATCTCGGGCCGCCATTTGCCTCGGCTGCCCAGACCTCTCTTAATTATTACGAAGATCCGGATGGTGTTACCCGCCCAGGAGTAGGTGCCTACACGCAAAGTGGCAATGGCACGGATGGCCGTCCGATGTCGATGAATGCAAACTATACCGCGATGACTGGCTTGTCTTCAGGGGCGGCGGGAACGAGCCAACCCGTCATTCTCAACCGGCCATTCCGCTCAGTGGCCGAACTGGGTTATACGTTCCGTGACGAACCCTGGAAAGATATCGACTTCTTTACAAACGTAAGCGGGGACGCTGCCTTGCTGGAGGCCTTCTCGGTTGATGATACAACTACTGCGGTAACTGCAGGGACAACGCCCATGGTCGCTGGTAAAATCAATCTCAACGGCCAAAATCCAATCGCCCTGCAAGCCCTCATTTACGGCGTGATATATGACGATGTTTCAAATACTACGGCAAACACGGTTACTCAGATTGATGCGACTAGCATTGCTCAAGCGTTGGTTGCCCGTACAAGCAGCTCAACTCCGGGTTCAGGCCCGCTCTCAAGCAAGGCTGATTTGGTAATGAAATTTTCTGGCGACTTGAACAACCCCGTCTATGCCTCAGTCTCTGACCCGATCATTAAGAGACGTCGTGAAGCTGCTATTCGTGCCTTGACCGATGCGGGATCTACAAGAACGTGGAATCTGATGATCGATATCATTACCCAAGCAGGGAAATACAGTAACACATCAAAAACAGGAGACCAGTTCCAGGTAGAGGGAGAACGTCACTATTGGCTTCATCTCGCGTTGGATCGGTTAACAGGGAGAGTCATCGATGAATTTCTTGAACCCGTTAATGACTAGCATCTTGCTAATAGGATTCGTCCTTAATAGTGCCCGTGCCCAGGAGCCTTCTCCTCATCCCGTTCCGACGGAACCATTTTTGGCCAAGCTCCGGGCGAACACATCGTGGGTAATGAATTACTCTCCTGTGACTTCGGACGCCGCTAAGCCCTCAGACGAAGCAGCCTCTCCTCCCGCAACCCCCGCTACGCCAGCCCTCACCATTTTAAGTATCACCGTGGTCAGAAACGCAGGATTACGGCGTGAAATAACTCTGTGGAGCGACCAGTCACAAACCGAAAAATGGATTTTCAAAAACATCATTTTCACCCAGTACAGAGGAAAAAAAGAGTTTAGTATTAGCTCTGCGGAGTTATCGGGGATTGACGCAAACTATCCCGATTTTCCTCAACTCGTCTGGATTGATAAGGATCATTTTCAATCCGTGGAAGAAAAGGACGGGAAGAGTTGCTTTCTCTATTTCTGGTCTGAGTCTGGATTAGGTTTTAGACCGCTTACCTCTCCGATACCCATTGTGCCGACGAAAGTTTGGGTGAGTCTCGATTCCAAACTGCCCGTGGTCCTGGAAGACGAGCACGTTAAAGTGACTTTTGACTATGATCAGCCCTTGGTGTCCCTGGTGCTCCCCGCTCAATGCAAAGCTCTTTTAGCTGAATTATCAAAAACCGAGAAGAGGCTGGACGGTCAACAGATGGTGCGCCCGTGATTAATTCGCAAGGCGCCAACACCGGTCGATCATCAGCTTGCGGCGTATCGATTTAGGTTTGTGACCAGCCCTTTTACCCACGGCTCGGGAACGTTCGCACAACCCAGAAGTGCGCCGACAACCGAAGCTCGGTGGCAATTGTCGCCCCCGACCTGTGCATTGGCGCAAATTCCTGCGGCGAAGTCATCGGCATATTTCCATGCGAGATAGAGCGATGCGGTGAACGCGTCTTTAATGTAGCACGCCGGACTGAGCCGCTGGCCGATCACCACCAAATCCGGCTCTTGATTCCACGCACTCAATTTCGCCGTAGAGACCCAATCACGCGCGCGCGACAGGATCGATTCACGCAACGGCTTGCCAGCTTTTACATCGAGAAGGATTTCCGTAAAGACGTCTGCAGCCCGGAGTACCTCAGCGTCTTGATGGGTAAGTTCCACGTGCAAATGCACCACGGAGCGGATATCGGCATGTGTGCCGGACAACGCATCCACCAACGCCGGAACCGGAACTAATCCGCCGATGTGGACATCTTTAATTCCGCACGACCGGGGCTGCTTGCCGCGAGCGTAGTTGGTGAAGAATCCACGGTGATATTCTTCGATATAGGTGTCCCGATGCTTCCCCGGAGTCAGCATGTAATCGATGTAGAATTGCAGCCACGCATCCCGATCGTATTTTCCCGCCTGTCGTACCTGTCGATAGAGCTCAGTGGCGAGCTGGTAATTCAATGTGTTTTCACCGGCGCGAAGGAACTGGTGGTAATGGATACCGCGCACGCCCCAGTACTGCGCTTGGTCGTGGAGGATTTCGCCGCGCTCATTCAGCGCTTGGTAGCTGGATCTCCACAGAATGCTATCCGCGTGCGGGTTGCGCGGAGCCAAGTAGCCGGTGATAGAGCCATAATCCCGCACCAGTGCGGCGCGGTCGTAATACCAATGAACCGGCATGGAAACGGCATCGCCGACAAGAGCACCGAGAAGTGCGTGAGGAGCGGAGGTCATACGATTTGCTATTCTCCATTCGGCGAAGATCAGAAGAGACCTCCGCCGAATCGGGAGCCGTTCACCTTATTGCAGGCAGTTCAACAGATACTGCGCGGGCCGGAAGTGTTCTAGAACGACTTCCGTTTTATCGCCGCGACGCATACGGACTTCTGTCACTGTGATTTCTGGAGTCTTTGCGGGCGAGAACAGTATATCATCGTGAGTGGCGTTCTTCGCGTCATGGAAGAGGGAGGGAACCAAGTGTCCGCCGAGATGGTCGCTGCGACCGGTGGCCACATGCATCGTGCCGAGTACTTTCTCGTCTTGAATATCGCGACCGGAGACAGGCAAGTTCTGCGTGCCGAAGCCGAGTTCACCGAGTTCACCAGTAACGGGATCACTCTTGAGTTTGGCGTTGTGCGCGTCCACTTCATGTTGGTCTCCTTGAACCAATGCAGCATTGATGATTCGACCGCCGGTTACGGTCATCAGAGCGATCGTGCCGGTTTCGTAGCGGAGCGGAAACTCGCCTTCAGCACCTTCCGGAACGAAATAGACTTCTCCCGCTGGGAGATTCGCCACATCGGCTTCCGGACCACGACAGAGACCGTGACTTTTCTGCGCTTCTTGGCCGTTGCAAATGAGCCTTAATGTGTGGGTTTTACCAGCGACACGGAAATCGACTTCGAACCAATCGGCCTTTGTCAAACCGAGCCGGAGTTTCTCAGCCTTTTTGCTCACTTCATTGTAATCGACCGAGAGCCCGCTGTTCAAAATGATCTCGTTGAGACCGTGCAACGTTGCGCCACGGAAATTGAATTTCTTGGCAAAAGCGGTGAGGGGAGCCGTAGCAGAGAAGGTGGAAATGCAGAGAATTAAGTCGTAGTTGGGATAGACATCCTTTTCCAGGCTGATTTCCTTACCGTCTGGCGCGAAAGCTTGATCCGGCAAATCCAGGTTGCTTCCACCCGTGATTTTGTAGGCGAAGAAATCGCCACCCTTTAAGTTCATCTCGGCCAAGCCGCTGTTCTTCAGGCCTTGATAAAAGACCTCGTATGCATGCTTTTGAATAGTCAATTTTGGATCTTTAAGGAATCCGAAATCCTTGACGTCGCGAGGATCTTCGAGGTCGATGAGAATAGCGACCCGTTCACCGCCTTTAATGGCGAAAACGGTCGTTAACAGCCGGGAGAGACTAAACGGCAGGAATTCAGGGGTATCGATATGCATAATATTGGTTAGTAGAGGATAGACCGAAAACCTTACACCGGGGTGGCGTTGGTTTCGGGGAACATGGAGCCGATGTGGAGATCGGTCAACCGACAACTTCGTTTATTCGTGCGCCTTTTAAGGAGCGAAAAAAATCTAACGAATAGAGTTAGGGACTGACTGCTGGCTCGCTCGCAGAGATGGCGAGGGGGATGGGGGTAACCACCTTCGTGACCGTATCGAGCAAGGAAAGCTGGCCGTGGAAGTCATAGACCAGGTGCCGGGAGTCACGCGTCCAGCAGGGATCTTGACCGCCAGACGAGGTGACCAGCGTGGTGGAGCTTGTGGCAAAAGTGTAGACGGCGATTTGGAATTGGCCCGAGATGCGTGTGGTGAATGCGATTTGCGTTCCGTCCGGAGACCAATCGGGTTTCGTGCAAAACGATTGCAGCGTGTGAACCAGCTCGAGCGGTCCGCCGAGTGCGCTGGTGGTGTAGAGCTGCGGCGTTCCCCGGTCGTCCGATGAGAAGAGCAGGCGGTCACCCGCTGGCGAATAGCACGGAGACGATTCGGCGCCGCGTGTGTTCGTGATTCGAACTGGACCGCCCCCTGTCGAGGCGATCGTGTAAATTTCTGGGTTACCGTCCTTGCTGAGCGTGAGAGCGATTCGTGTCCCGTCCGGAGAGAACGCCGCGCCGCTGTTGATCCCAGGGAAGTAGGCGATCCGCGTCCGCTTTCCCGTGGCGAGATTGATGGTGTAAGCATCCGCGTAACCGCTTTTATAAGAGGTGTAGGCGAGCCAGTGGCCATCGTGGCTGAAATTGGGGCAGGAGCAGATCACGTGATCTGAGGTGACATTATGGGCGCCGAATCCATCGATATCGGCTAGGTAGAGTTCTTTGCTTCCGCTCGTTCCTATGAACGCGATTTTGCTCGAGGCGAAACCGGGTCGACCCGTCATCGCTTGAACAACTGCGTCGGAGACAAGATGAGCTGCAGCGCGGTAATTGCCCGGAAATGCTTGTGAGAAGAGTGGCGCGGGCGCTCCTCGTTTTGTCAGCGTGGCGGTGATGCTATCGGCTGCGACCGTGGCCGTGAGCGCGTAGGGCGCGGTGCCGGAGGCGAGAGGATCTACTTCTGAAGTGTGCTTGAGGTCTGCGCGAACGATTGCGGCGGCTTCCGCTCCACCAGCGGCGGCGAAGTTCGGAACCGAGACGGCTGGAAGAGCACCGACTTTAACGACAATTTGCGCACTTGCCGAAGCGAACAAGAAAACGGTGAGGGTAGTAACGAGAGCGAATGAGGGGAGGTGATGTTTCACAGGAATAATAAGGAACAATGCCGGATTACGTCTTAAGCGCACGGCCTATTTAATGGGATCGAAGGTGATCTTGATATCGGGTGGGCAGCCTTCTGGCAAGGCCATGTTTAGTTGACCCAAGTTACGCGCCGCATCGAGCGCTGAGTCGTCGTAGGCCTGATTGCCAGAGGAGCGTACTAGGGTGACTTGCTCGCGGGGAACGCGACCGTCTTTTTCGACATGGATTTGGACGATCGCCTGGAGATTAGGGTCGATGCTGCCCGGCGCGTGCCATTGGTCGTAGACTTGGTTCTTGATCGAGTCATAGAACCCACCGAAGTCGCTCGCCTGCCCGCCTTTGATTCCGCTGTCGCCCGTATTCGTGGCCGATTGAACGCCAGCGTGTTGGAGGTGCTGTTCCAGTTCATGCTGGATCTCTGCAGTGGACTGCGTGGGATCGGGGGTGTCTTGGGGCGGCGGCGTTACGTGAGGATGATGGGTGTGGGTGGGCGTGGGACGAGGTGAAGGCGTAGGGTCGGGAGAAACTGCGGGGTCAGGATCGGGCCGCACCACTTCATGGAGATCTACGATGACTTTATGCGGCGTGGGCGTGTGGGTGTGGTGAGGTTTCAGCGTGGGTGTGGGTTGAACAACAGGCGGCGGAGTAAGCGGGGGAGCGGTCGCTACGGGCGATTCCGTTGGTTGCGGCGTCTCGATTGGAGGCGGTGGCGTGTGGTGGCGATGGGGCGTCGGTGTGTGCTCGGCGTGATGCACCACGGGCTCCGGCGTTTCGTGCGGTCGCGGCACAGGGGTCGCTTCTGGAGCGGGTTTCGATGTGGACGAAGCGGAATTACTTGTGGAATTCGGAGACCCGTGAACGAGTGAACCGCTGGGCAGGAGAGTGATCCACTCTTGCTTCGGCGGTGCAGGCGTGAGGAGCGAGACCACGCCCAGTATCAGGAGCGCGATGAGATGCGCAACCGCGACGATCGCTACCCAGCGCCACAAGCTGTCACGATTCGGTTCCGGCTCCGGAGCGTAGTTTGAGCGTGGAACCGATTGTCGCTGAGCAGGCCGAGGCCGTCCGGAAAAGCGGGGACGCGGTTGAGGAGTGGGCCGCATCCCGGAATGTGAGCACAGAATGGCGCAAGAGCCAAGCGTATCTACCGGGTCGAATCGTTACAAGTTGTTGATCGACAGCGTGATTCGTACGCTTCGTACGCTACTCGTCCAGGCGCGGAGAGAGCTGGCGGAGGAAGCGCACATCGTTTTCGCTGAACAACCGCAGATCCGGCACAGCGTGTTGCATAATCGCCAGGCGATCGATCCCGAACCCGAACGCCCAACCGGTGTAGCGCTCGGGATCATAGCCGACTTGTTCGAAGACAGCCGGGTCAACCATGCCGCAACCGCAAATTTCCAGCCATTCCTTGCCGCGAACCTTTGTGCCGGGGCGACGACAATCGACCTCAAAGCTCGGTTCGGTAAACGGGAAGAAGTGAGGGCGAAACCGGAATTGCAGGTCTTGGCCGAGGAGCTCTCTAAAGAAGAACTCAAGCGTGCCCTTAAGGTCGGCGAGAGTGATGTCCGTATCGACCATCAACCCCTCCATTTGAAAGAACGAAATACCATGAGTGGCATCGATTTCATCCCGACGATAACACCTCCCCGGTGCGACGATGCGTACGGGTGGTTGTTGCGCCAGCATGGTCCGGATCTGGACGGTAGAGGTCTGCGTGCGCAGCAGACGACGCCCGCCCAATTGCGGTGCGCGGAGGCCGGCGCTTGGTGCCAGTCCCGTCTCATCCAGGTAAAACGTGTCCTGCTCGTTTCGGGCCGGGTGATCGGGCAGCGTGTTTAGAGCGTCGAAGTTAAAGACTTCGTTCTCGATATCCGGTCCATCCGCAAGCACAAAGCCCAGTCGCTTAAAGATGGCTAGCGCACGGTCCCGAACACGAAGAATCGGATGAAGCGAGCCGTATACCGGCTGGCGCCCCGGCAAGGTGGGATCGAATTCAGCAGCTTGCTTCTGAACTTGGAGCGCTTCCGTGCGTTCCGTAAAGGCGGTCTGGACGGCTTGGCGGGTTTCATTAGCGATTTTGCCAACTGCAGGGCGCTCTTCTTTGGGGATCGTCGAGAGTTTCTCCAGAAGAAGAGGCAGGGAGCCTTGGCGAGAGAGGAAACGTATGCGAATGGCTTCCAGCTCGTCTAAAGTGCTGGCAGCGGCAATCGCTGCGAGGATTTCGTTCCGGAGGGCGAGAATTTCGGCTTGCATGGGAGTGGAGAGAAAACCGGAGAAGTGGCGGAAAGGCAATGTTAAAGGCTGAAATGCAGTAGTAAACGTGCGTTAGTTTTTAACTATATTTGAGTAAATAGTCTTTGACATTGCTCGCCGCCCTCACTTACTTTTCTCCCTGACTAACAAACACTTACCTCCGGGAACAATAGAATGAAGAAACTAATTTTCAGTGCTAGGCAGATGATGAAGGCCGTGCGTGCCGTGCTCGTTGCTTTGGCGTTAACCTGTATCGTCCATCCCTTGCAGGCCGCCCCGAATCTGGTGCCTGCAAGCGGCGTGTGGCTATCGAGCGGTAGTGGCGGCTACACAGCCGTTTCATCCAGTTCTAATGTCTATTTTCAATCAACTGGTTCCTCTGCGTATTCCATAACGGTGAATCCTGGGGTTAGCGTCAGCACCAGCTCAACTGAATACACCATTAGGCTCAGGTCGGGTTCCGTACAAAACTATGGGATTATTGGGAATAGTTCGAATTCATCGTATCCAGCCGCGTTGAGTTTCAGCAGTGGGTCTGCATATGTGAACAATCACAGCTCGGGTTTCATTACAGCTTCCGGTTACAAGTCGAACAGCATTTATGCCTTCGCCTCTTCATCCTCTACGATCACGGTTGTGAACAGTGGAACGATCGCTGCCTTCACCTCGATTAGCGGAAGTTACTCCGACGGTATCGTGGCCAACGGTGCAGGATTAGTTAGCATTACAAACTCTGGCGTTATCTCTGGATTCAGCTCCTCTCACTATAACAGCCCGACGGTGAATTCAGGCTATGGGATTTTCATTAAGTTATCGGCAGGAAACGCGGTAGTGAATAACACCGGTCTTATCTACGGCTCGGGGGATGGACTCGTCTCGCTCGCCGCGAACACGGTGGTAAACTTATCCGGCGGTACAGTGACCGGTGCAACGGGTGACGCGATTATTCTTGGCGGTACGAGTACGGTAAATGTTAGTGGCCGTGCCCAACTGATTTCTCCTTCCACGGGAATCGTCGCAACGGGCGTTACGGGTACTTTGAATTTAAAGCTGGTCGGGGGTACACCGGCAGAGTTGGCAAATGCGCAAGCGGCGGCATTGGGCAAGAGCGGGTCATTCATTTTCGGGGGCTACACCTACTCGTGGTCGAACTTTAACGTGAACTTGAATGCGGTGTCTTTGGAGGCAGTTAGCGCGCCTCAATATCACGATTTAGCCACGAAGATCGATAACACCCAATTGCCACAAGGTTTTCAGCCCTTCTACCTAGCAGCGTTCGGCAACCCAAATGCAGCACTGGATGAATTGTCTGGCTTCACGCTAATTCAAGGCATTAACCGTTTGGAAGTGGAGAGCCAAAACACGTTCCAATCGAACTTAGAAGAGCAGTTGGAATTCCTAAGCGGTGCCAGCGGCGGTTTCAGCACGGCGAACGCAACGATCGGCACATCGTCCATGGCAGCGGTTAACAGCGCTACTAGCCAGCTCGATAAGCTGGTCGAGTACGCCGGCTCTCAAATGAACGGAACGGATGCACCGATGCTGGCCCCGAAGACCGAGACTTGGGACACCTGGATCACCGGTAATGTAACGCTCGGTAACCAGGATGGTTTGCCCGGCGCGCCAAGCTACAGTTCAGTAAACGGATCACCCGTGGCAGGTGTCGATTACATCTTTAATTCCGACTTCAAGGCAGGTCTCCTCGTCGGGGCGACGCTCGATGGTGCAAACTTCGGCGATGGCAGCCGAATCGAGGCTAACACTGAGATCGTAGGCATGTATGGCACCTGGAACCACGGTCCCTGGCTGGCGAACCTCGTCATTGCGGGTGGACCGAGCCAGTACACGGATCGTCGGGCGACCTTTGGTGGAACCGCGACGAGTGACCCGAATGGTTACTCGTTCATGACGCAGGCGACCACGGGGTACACCTTCAATCTCGGGCAGAATTTTACGGCCACGCCGGAATTTGGTCTTCAGTACACTCACCTGGGCGTAGACGGCTACACAGAGAGCGGCGGCGGAATCTTTGCCACCTCAGTGGCCAGCCAGGATATCGATTCGCTTCGGACCCATCTGGGTGGTAAAGTCGACGGGACGTTCACCACGGGTGCCGATTTAAAGTGGATTCCCGAGTTCCGTGCCGCGTGGTACCACGAGTGCCTGGATGATTCACGCGGAGTGGCTACCAGCTTGTCCGGAGCACCTGCGTTCGGCTCGTTTAATGTGACCACTCTCGATCCGGAGCGTGATTACGCCCTGGTCGGGCTGGGGCTGAATTCCATCTACACGGGCTTCCAAAGAATCCCAATCGGGATGTTCGTGAATTACGACGTACAAGTCGGCCAAAGCACCTACATTCAACACTCCATCACTGGTGGCGTGAAGATGTCCTTCTAACCAGCGCCAGCGTGACGCTGAACCCAATAGAGGGCTTTAGTCGACTTGAAAGCCCACCGAAAAGACATCTTTATTTGTGTCCGTCTCATGTTAACGATTGACAAATTCAGGGAAATTCTCTTACGTCTTGCGGTCTTAATTCGAGTTTAACTAACCCCTAGGAGAAAAAGAGAATGAAGAAATTAATTTTTAGTGCCAAGCAGATCATGAAAGCGGTGCGTGCCGCTTTTGTCGCGCTGGCTTTAACGTTTGTGGCTGGGACTGCCACAGCCGGTGTTACTGTGAGTCCGACTTCCGGAATCTGGACGAGCACCTCGAGTGGCGTTTACGTCGGTTCTGGTACGACAACGAGTGCCTATTTTGATGCCGCCACCGCTACCGGACCGTACACGGTTACCGTGTCTTCTGGCTCAAACCTCTCCAACTATTCACTTTCAGACTCGACTACGGTCATCGGCAACAATGTTAGCATCATATTGTTTGATAACGTCACGTCTCCAAGTACCGCCATTAACAACGGCGTCATTAACACTTACAGTGTGAACGTGAACCAGGGCGTCGGTTTCAAAAACGGTTCTACGGGAAGCGTCGTAAACAACGGCTTTATCAGTGTGGTGAGTACTAACCAAGCCTATTCGGTTAACTTTATAGGGGGTACCGGCGACGATGCTGTTACCAATACGGGCTCGTTGTTTGCGTCAGGCACTTCAAGCGCTACGTTGTCCGCTGGGGTAAGTTTTACGAACACGGGTAACGACGTGGTTACTAACTCGGGTCTTATCTCGGCAAACTCTTCAGCAACTGCTTACGGAATCTCTTTCGCCAACACAGGCACAGCCACTGTAACGAACTCCGGAACAATTCAGGCCACATCTTCGGGAACTGGAGATGCTTCAGGGATTTTTGCTGACGGAAACAAGGGTGTCAACGTGGGTACGGTTTCGATAACCAACTCAGGAGCTGTTAGTGGTATTTCACAAAGCGGTCGCGGGTTCGGTGTACAAACGCAAGGAACAGTGGGCACCACTACCGTCACGAATAGTGGGCAGATCTCCGGTCAATCGGTTACCAGTTCTGCGTACAGCGTTAGTCTTTATAACAATGGGGGCAACACAGCTGCTACGGCTGGAGCCTTGCTTGTCTACAACTCGGGTTCGATGGCTGCGGTGAGTCAAAGTGGGAGTGCTACCGGAGTATTTTTCGACGGATTTTCTTTCACAACCTTTAACTTGTTGAATAACACAGGCTCGATAACCGCCTCAACGGGCACAGGAAGTGCCTACGGCGTTAGGATTGTCTTCGGGCAACAAACGGTTATTACCAACAGCGGCTCGATCACCGCTTCGACCTCGCCGACTTCTAAGGGTTACGGTATCTTTTTGAACCCGGCCGGCAGCGCAAGTGCCTACAACCTTGCAGTTACCAACACGGGTACGATTTACGGGTCAACCTCTGGGATTTATTCTCTCGCTGGCTCGGATACGATCTCGTTATCCGGAGGTTCAGTTACTGGTGGTACTAGTAACTCAATCTATTTGACGGCGGTTACTTCTCCTGTAGTCAGCATCACAGGCCGAACTCAACTCGTCACTGGCGCTCCTTTTGCGATTAAACAGGTAGGCACCACTGGTCAATTGAATTTGAACCTCGTAGGCGGTACGCCTTCACAGATTGCAGCGGCACAAACCGCCGCACTGGGCCAAACGGGTTCGTTCCAATTCGGGTCTTACACCTACAGCTGGCAGAACTTTAATGTAACTCAATTGCAACTGTTCTCGTTCGAATCGGTGAGCTTGCCGCAGTATAGCAATCTCGAGTACGCCTTGGACACTCGTGCGCTTCCTTTCGCCTACGATCAGTACTACGCGCAAATTGCAACGAGCGCGAATGAGAATGCGGCAGCGATCTCGTTCTTGAACGCGCTCTCTGGGTTCACATTGATTCAAGGCGTGAGTCACTTGGAAGTGGAAAGCCAAAACACGTTCCAATCGACTCTGGAAGAGCAGTTGGAAACGCTCGGTGGCGTGGATGGATTCAGCACAGCCAACGCGACGATTGGTGATTCTTCGATTGCTTCTGTGAACAGCGCCAATAGCCAATTGGATAAACTCGTGGCTTATGCTGGTTCGCAAATGAACGGCACGGAGACGAGCAAGATGATGGAACCGAAGACGATGGCTCCCGTGGTGGAAGCACAAAAATGGGATGTCTGGCTGACCGGTAACGTCTCGCTGGGTCGTCAAGATTCGCTGACGGGTTCGCCGGGTTATAACTCGGTAGATGGCACGCCGATGGCGGGTATCGATTACGCGTTCACGCACGATATCAAGGCCGGTTTCTTGGTCGGCGGCACGCTCGATGGTGCTAACTTCAGCGATGGCAGCCGGGTGAATGCGAACACGGAAATCGTGGGCATCTTCGGCACGTGGAATCATGGACCTTGGATGGCAGATCTCGTTGTGGCTGGCGGACCTTCGCAGTACAGCGATCATCGCTCGACACCGACCGGTACCGCTTCCAGCAAGCCCGATGGTTACTCGTTCATGACGCAAGCCAACACGGGTTACACGTTCAACCTCGGCTCGAACTTCTCGGCAACCCCTGAAGTGGGCGTGCAATACACGCACCTCGGTGTGGATGGCTACACGGAATCGGGTGGCGGTCTATTCAACACAGCGGTCTCCAGCCAAGACATCGATTCGTTCCGGACGCATTTGGGCGGCAAGGTGGATGGCAGCTTCGATATGGGTCCGAACCTGAAGTGGATTCCTGAAGTGCGTGCGGCCTGGTACCACGAGTGCCTGGATGATTCGCGTGGCGTGGCAACCAGCCTGACCAGCGCTCCTGCATTCGGCTCGTTCAACGTGAACACGCTGACACCTGAACGGGATTACGCCTTGCTGGGTGTGGGTCTGAACTCCGTATTTACCGGGTTCCAGAACATGCCGATCGGGATGTTCCTGAACTACGATTGTCAAGTGGGCCAAAGCAGCTACATCCAACATTCCATCACCGGTGGCGTGAAGGTCTCCTTCTAGCCAGCGTGACGCTGGACCCAGGCAACGTGACGTTGCATCCAGTAGGGGCAAGCTTTAGAGGCTTGTTCCTGACTAGAATCTCTTAGTACAAACCTCACTCCTGCTCTGGCGGGGGTGGGGTTTTTGTTTGTGTAGGCGCTAACGCGGGCCTTTCAGCCCGCAACCGCTTTTGTGGCGATACCCAGGCGTGCGTCGCTGCGTTCCTTCACCTTCTATAACAAAAAATAGGTAATCTTTGAGTATCGACAGCCGAGTGGTTGTTGGTGATCAAGCCCTGGAGTTGGCTGGCAAGTTGTATCAGAAAAGGCTGTTCCTTGACCGGCATCCTTGAGCATCTCAAGAGAGTGCGTAGTCCAGCACAGCCCTCTGATACGTTGGTTTTTAACTTGAACAGTTGCCTGAACCCGCGACCTGGCCCGCCAAGCCGAAAGTCCACGAGTTCGAATTAGAAGGATAAGTCAAAATCATGCTCACCTTACTCACGACTACCACCACCATTGCCCGTCATCTACCTACACGCAAGAAAGCATGTGACGGCCATTTCTGGGTCCAGCGGCACGCTGGCTATTTTGTTGGGGCGGGCAGGCCGGAGCCTTGCTTGGCTTCGCCTTCGCTGAGGTCGATCAGCGTGGTGGAAGCGGCGATATCGTCCTTATCGGGTTCCATGGTCGCGACTTTCATCTCTTTAAAGCAGGTGTACTCACCGATTTTCATGACGGATTGCACTTCCACGCGTTTGACGAGTTGTCCAGCGGTGTTCAGTCCATCGATACGTAGGAACGCCCAGTAATCGGCGCTGACCCAGAAACGGATCTTGGAGTAGCTGGAGGCATTGGAGGGTCCAGGAATCGCGTCGTAAACGTAGGCGTGGAGGGTCTTGATGCTATCGGTGCCGAGCGGATTGAGAGTCGGCCAATTGATGAAATCGAGGGCCAAATCGTCATACGTGATATCGGTATCGAGGATGTGCTGAACAAGATCCCTGCCGCTGACGACCGACCAAGGCGCGGTGGCTGAAGTGCGGCGCTGAACCACGGCTCCGGTATCGTTGATGATCACGTGAATCTGGAGCGATTGATTCGTGAATTCATAAACCAATTCATGGCCGCGCGTGCGGAGAATGATGGGGTAGTTCTCGTGCTTTTTTCCTTTTCCTTCCACGCGAATAACGCCCGGCAACATGAAATCGGCGAGATCCAGTTCCGTCCAGATTTTCGCCGTGAGCAGGTTAGCCGGGGGAACCTGAAGCCCTTTAGACATATCGATGCCGTGATCTTCATTGCTTGAGGCAAACGCCGGGAGCACGGTGAACGCAGCGCAGAGTAAAACAAGTGGGAGAATGATGGTGAGACGTTTCATAGGTGAGCGTGATGGGCTCGCCAGTATGGGGGCGTTAGCCGAGGACAACGAGTAAAATTTGCTGGTTGCTTGCTGCGCCTGTTGCCTCATTAATAAGTCGAAGGGCAGGACCCCGACAACCGCGAATGAGACAGCGGTATGGAAGTCGGGACAAGGCGGGTCGCGGACGGATGCTGGAGGGCAGCGAATTTCTAAACCATCATCTTGTCAAGTACTTGCAAGAAAGAAAAACACCCGTCGGATTTACCCGATCCCGACCTTACCACAAAGATGACAACGGCCATTTGGAGCAAAAAACTTCTGGCCTATCACCGCATCGAAGATCCCGAGCTACTGGACGCCATTAACGCCCTCTACCAGGACTGGGAACCGGTCCATAACTTCTTCTCGCCCTCCGCTAAACTCATCAAAAAATGAGACATGGCGCTAAAGTCAAGCGTAGACATGATAAACCGATGGCGCCCTGCGATCGATTGCTCAACAGCCCAGATATCGGAGATGATGTCAAAAAGACCCTTCGCACTGCGCGATCTAAGCTCAACCCGTTTAAACTTCAACGCCAAATCGAACAGGCCCTCAAGCCCATCCTTCAACGATCGACCCAACAACCCCGTGTCGCCGCCTCATCTCCATTGTCAAAAGTCGCCCTAAATGCAAACCCTTCTTGCCTAACCACGGGTGTCATGACTTCTGAGTCAACCACTCCCCCTCCTGAGCCGTTCTCGGTATCATTTATTAATGAGGCAACAGGGGCGTGCAGCCGGTTTATAATTCCGCCTTGCACCGTGCCCGCAGCGCTTTAACGTTCTCTTCTCCATGAAAGTTACTGACCTGCGGGGAATCCTCACCTACATCCCCGGTTTTCGCGAAAAAGTATTCGTTGTCGCACTCGACGGCTCGATCATTGCCAACGACAACTTTCCGAACATCCTCCTGGATATCGCGGTCCTGCGTTCTCTCAATATTCGCGTGGTTCTTGTCCACGGCGCGTCGCATCAAATTCTGGAACTCTCCACGCAAACTGGTGTCCCCTTCTCAAATTCCGACGGCACCGGTATCACGGACGCCGAGACTTTGAAGCTCGCACTAACGGCGGCGAATCGACTCACTCACGAAGTGATGGAAGGCCTCACCTCCAGTGATCTGCGCACGTGCTATTGCAACGCCATCACCGCCCATCCGTTCGGTATCGTTGGTGGCATCGATCGCCTGTTCACGGGGCGTGTCGAAAAAATCGATGTGGCCTTCCTTAACCAGCTTCTCGAGCGCGACGTGGTGCCTGTCATCCCGCCGCTTGGCTTTGACGGCGATGGGCGCACCTACCGGGTTAATTCCGATTCGGTCGCCATGGAGGTGGCCATCGCACTTCGAGCGGCAAAACTCATCTACATCACCACCGCACGCGGGTTCGAACGCGATGGCAAGACGGTGGCGCAGATGTCAGTGATGGAAGCTGAAGATTTCTATAAGAAAAATCGCTCGCAGATTCCCGTCGACCAGATCTCCAAGCTGGAGCACGGCATCCGCGCGTGTAAGAGCGGAGTCAGCCGGGCTCACGTCATCGATGGTCGGGAAGACGAGGCATTGCTCACCGAGATCTTTTCGAGCGACGGGGTGGGTTCAATGGTCTATGCGAACGACTACCACGCCGTGCGGCGAGCGATCAAAAAAGATGTTCGTCACATCCTCGGGCTGATCCAGCAATCGGTAGAGCAAGAGGAGATCGTGAAGCGCACGCGGGCCTCGATCTTGAGTCAGCTCGCGGATTACTATGTGTTTGAAATTGATGGCAATATCACGGGTTGCGTGGCTCTCCATATTCAATCGGATGGGGAACGCGCGGAGTTGGCTTGTCTCTCGGTTCGCTCCAGCAATGAGAACTCGGGTATCGGCCAAAAGCTGATGCAGTTTGCCGAAAACGCGGCACGCGAGCGGGGCATTAAATCGATCTTTCTCCTCTCCACGCGCGCGTTTAATTACTTTCAACAAAAGGGCGGCTATCAAGAGGGCTCTCCGGATGATTTGCCTCCGGAACGTCGCGAACGTTACGAGGCGTCTGGGCGCAAATCGAAGGTTCTGATTAAAACGCTGAAGCCACTGCCGACATTGCCCTCCGGGTTTTGACGGGCAGCATGGGAGCTGTCATTGCCCTACACGTGAGCGTGTGTTAGCTTCGCCGCTTCTGGATTATTATGAATTGGGAACAAGAACAATGGCCCAACGGCCTTCGGCTCGCGGTGTCACACATGCCGCATATGGAGAGTGTAACGGTGGGCGTTTGGCTGGCCGTCGGAGGACGGCATGAGACCCCGGAAACGAATGGCGTGGCACACTTTGTGGAACACATGCTTTTCAAGGGCACCAAGACGCGAAACTCCCGTCAAATCAGCCAAGCTGTGGAAGGGCTCGGCGGTTATCTAAACGCGTTTACTTCCGAAGAGGCGACCTGTTATTTCGCGCGTGCGAGCGCCCGACACTTGCCGCTGCTTGTCGATGTGTTGCTCGATATGATTCTCCACTCGACCATGCCAAAGGACGAAATCGAGCGAGAACGGGGTGTGATTCTCGAGGAGATCCGGATGTATGAGGATCAACCGAACCAAGTGGCGCAGGAACGCGCCGCCGCCCTGCTCTTTCAGAAAAATCCGCTCGGCCAACCGCTCGCAGGCTCGATTAAGCTTCTGGAGCAATTCAAAGAGACCCATCTTCGGTCTTGGCTCGCCAGCCATTATCACGCCGGGAACCTTGTCATTACGGTCTCGGGTAAAGCGAGCCTGGAGCAGGTTCGCAAATTGTTGATGCCGCACCTGGGCAAACTTCCCAAGACCAAGCAGAGCGGATTTAAGGCGGTGGGCCGTGCGCAATCCGCGCCGCGTCACTTGATCATCCAGAAGCCGATTGAGCAGACCCACCTGGTTATCGCGACACGCGGTCTCTCGCGGAAAGATCCCCGGCGCTTTGCGCTGCGATTAGCCAGCATTCTCCTCGGAGAAAACATGAGCTCGCGGCTTTTTCAAATTGTGCGTGAACAACGCGGTCTGGCTTACTCGATCTCCACACAGACCAGCCACTACGCGGATACCGGCTCCTTTTACGTTCAAGCTGGCCTCGAAAACTCGCAGACTCTGCCCGCTTTGAAATTGATCTTGAAGACTATCCAGAGGCTCTCAGAGAAAGCGCCGACGACTTCTGAACTGCGTCGAGCCAAGGAATATTTCTATGGCCAGATGCATCTGGGCCTGGAGAGCACGGAAAACCAGATGGTCTGGCTGGGCGAGAGTTTCATCGGCTACAATAGAATTCCGACCCCGGAATACATCGTGGACCAATTTGAATCGATTACCCCGGAGGAGGTGCGCGCGGCGACGGAGATTATTGCTAATCCGAGGCTGTTGAACGTCGTCCTGGTCACTCCAGAAAAGAACATCTCTCTTGACTCGGTGATGGGTCCTTCCAAGTCCGCCTCCATAGCAGAAGGTCGACCAGCCCTTGCGGCCAAGGCGAGATCCAGGGTTTAAGAGGCGATCTTCGGCAAGGCAAGAATCGGTGGGTTACCCTCACTCCACGGATTCACCTGCTCTCTGCTTTCCATTAGCGCCCGATGAGTGTCTGTACAGAGCGCCTTAAGCACGCGGACATCCACGCCTTCATGCGTTTCCGGGTACATCTCGAAATTCCGAAGAGCTAGCATGAGCAATCGCCCACCGGGGCTGAGGCGGTTCTTCTTAAAGTGGACGAATGCGCCGGCGAGTTGAATAAGGCCCTGGTAGAACTTTGCGGGTGCCGTGCCACGAAGCGGCAGCCAATGATCCTCCAAAACGTCATGCGCTTCGTAATAGAGCTGACGATTAAAGCAGTGGAAAAAACCGACGTAATGACGGCTGAATTGGCCGCCGAACCCGCCTTCGAGCGACTCCAATTCCACAAGTAGCTCTGCTATTTTACCGGACTTATGCGTCACGCCGTTACTAAGGACCTACAGGCCGTAAAATGCAAGCGGACTAGTAATTATTTGGATAATTCGGATAACCGTATTGCGGCAAATTGTACATTCGCTGGGCCTGGCGGGCCAAAGCACGAGGATTCTTACGACCGCGTCCCATCAATCCAAAGACCCAGGTGATCACGCCCATCGTCACCGAGCTCACCATGGCCCCGTGGAAGTTCGCCACGTGAAATCCGGGAACAAGCTGAGGAATTGCGTACAAAACTCCGCCGTTGAAAGCAGCCATAGGAATGCCGAATGAGCAGAACAGCAAGGGGAACGAAGCGAGGTACATGAACGGGCGAAGAACGGTGTTTGCCACGTTCAACGCGAGAGCTGCCTTCAGGAAAGACATCGCGTTATCGGAGGAAATGCCCGATCCCGGAAACCGATGTAACGCATATAATGCGATTGCCACACTCGTCCAATGTCCAAACATTTTGCCCATAGAGTTCTCCTTGATTTCTGAGAAACCCTAGCAAGCCCCTTCCAATCTGGAAAGACAAATCATTGCGGCGATGTAATCTTCTTTACGGACACGTTCTGCACCCGTGTGCCATTAAAAATGATCACTAATCCCGCCCGCTCCTGTGACGCTGGATCGAGCGTGCACGGGCCCAGATAATACCAATTTCCATCGGAAACGGCTGAATCTGGGTTGCCCATGGCGGCGGCGACTTCATCTTGTGTTTTGTCTTTTAGAAACTCGCGCCATTCTTCTAACCGCAGGTTGTGCTTCATCGCTCCATCGGTGAGGTAGGCGAGTCGCTCGGCAATCTTCCGTTTATCATCAGCGATCTTTTGGTCGCGTTCAGTCACTTTTCCCTGAAGCATGTCCATGATCTTTTGGCCCTCGGGCAGCAGGGAACTTGTCGGGAACGCCCACAGGAATTTTTGGGCTTGGGCGACCTGATCGTCCAGGCTGACGGACGTATCGGCTACGGCGTTCTTCAGGGCATCCAAGGCAACGGCATCCGGATGATCTGCTCCCTTTAATTTTTTGCCTAGATCAGCGACTTGTTCCTCCATGGACTTCACTTTGGCGGCTGCCTCTTCCCTACTGCTACTCGCCTCAGTATTCTCCTTGTGAAGCCGCCGCAATTCCGTTTCCTTATCAAAATAGCTCTCAACGAGTTTCTTTACGTCAGGGGAAATAAATCCCATTTTATCCAACTCTTCGACGAGCTGGGCTGCGGTCATGTGGTGTCGCTGTGCCGAAGCGGTTTCTGATCCGCAAAAGATTAAGCAACAAACACACGTCAGAAAGAATAATTTATTGTTGCTCATTGGTTTGTTGTGTTTTGGTGTCCTCGGGAGATCCGTAGAAATAACTGACCGAACGGACTCGGCCTTCAAAAAACTCCACGGTTAAGCCGACCGCACCTCGGCTCCGGTCATAGACCATCTTCTTGGCGAACCCCCACCGGTCTGAGGCCAGAGCATCGGGTGGGCCCAAAAAGAGTTTCACTTCATCCCGGCTGAGGCCGAAAAGACGTTCACGTAGATCCGAAAGGGTCGCTGTGCCCTTGGACATCCGATCAATCAGAGCCTTTTCCTTCTCATCGGCGAGACGTTTCTTTTCAGCCGCCTCACGTGCCGCCTCCTCCGCCAGGTCCTGCCTCTGCTTTTGTACACTCACCGCCGCCGCCGCCGCTGCGTCTTTTAGAGGACTGTTCGGAAACTTGGTGGCGAAGGCCTGATAGCCGGTCAACGCATCATCTAATTTCCCCTGGGTCCGAAGATCCGCCAGTGCCGCAAACTCATAATCGTCTGACTTCATTCGCTCGGCAAGTTTGTCCGATAAATCGGCTATGGTTCTCTCGTCCGCCTCTGCCGATTTCCTTAACTCACTCATCGCTTTGTCTGAATCATCTCGAGTGCGCTGCTCATTGGCCAATTCGCCATCCACCTCGTTGATTCGCTCTTGCATACGTGTCGACACTTTTTCGTGGAGCACTTCAGCGAATGAAGTGCGACCCGAGTAAAAAAGAATGGGGACGGCGACGATAACAAGGAGCACCGTGTGAACAATGCCTGTCACAAAATTCATGAAAAGCGCCGTCATCGAACTCAATTGATACACCCAACTCGTAATCACCATTTGAGCAATAACTACAAAAATCAACATAAACAGCACCACTCCTCCCCCTACCGCAGCGCCTCCAATCACAATGGCGCTATTATTAATAACGCCATAAACAATGTTGACAGCCAAACACAAGCCAGCCCACATGGCAGCCCGCTTGAACGATTGCAAAGTCGGCGCAAATAAAATCGATAGACCCCAGCCCGTAATCAAGATCAGAAAAAAATCGATGACATAAATGAGAATGAAGATTTTTGCGAATCCTGCTAAAACGGCTACTGCCAGATCATTTGAAAATTTAGGACCGAACGACTCAATTAAATCATTAACGTCGTCTTCATGATCTTGAAGAAATCTAGAGAAGTCTTGATCATTCGTATCATCGCTCCCTGCAGCCAGCCCGAGTCCACCACCGCAGAAGAGTAATGTGCAAACGAGAAGTAATCCCACCAGTCCACGCACCGAAATCAGACGACGTCCCATACCTAACGGGTTTAGCTAAGCACCGCACTTGCAGTCAACACCAGAAACACTTACTTTACACGTGTGGACAACAAATTTCTCCTGATGAAATGTATGACATTGGGAGCGTTGTCCTTTCCGTGCCCCATTTTGATCTACCTGTTCCTTTTCGGTTACTCGCCTCCAGATGACACGAACCGGTTCATCATCGTCATCTTACTTCTTCTCAGCGGGGCCATTGTCGGAATGATGGCTTTCTACAAGGATCGAGCGATTATTGCCATGAAAGACTGGTTACCCTCGGAATCAAACCGAGACAGGGCGAGACAAAAGCGTGTGAGCCGCTGAGGTGTAGTACGCCTAGAGCGCCTAGTGGACGTAAGTCGCTTCGAATTGATTCCAAATATTCTGCTCGCGCTGGCTCAGTTCTGTCTCGTTTGACTCGGTATCGATTTCCGGTTTACCAGAAGGATCCATGATGGCTCGCATAATTGCCAGTTTCTGGGAGATTGGTGTCGCCGATTCCATGTCCCCTAACTTCCGCCATTCCACACCATTAAAGAGGTGGCCACCGGTCCAACCAGGTGAAAGAGAAATGACGCTAAAGTAATCCCCTCCGAATGGGGGGCGAGGGGTGCTTTTCGCGAGCATGACTATCGTTTTCGGAAGGGTGTCCGTGTTGATCTCCTTGCCAGGTACCAAGTGTATGGTTAAAACGCTCGACTGATAAAAACCGCCCAGCGTGGCGTAAACTTGCACACTCCCGTAGCCGTTTCCTTCCATCGCCGCAACAAAGGGTGCGTGCACTAACAGGTAGTTTCCTCCAAATAACAGGCAGAACAAGACGAGTGAAAAGACCGCGGCGACCCGCAGGCCAAACAGAGTTTTATCAAGTCGAGAATCGCGTGAGGCAGGAAGAGTCGATCCCAAATCTGAACTCGCTGAACTCGTCGGAGCGCGCTGAACCGGAGTCGCTGCTTTAGCCGTCGTGGAGATGTTATTCGCGGCTTTTACTGCCGACTTAGCCACTACCGATCCCGGTTGGGCGACCTTGGGGCCGTGAGATCCATTCGCCACTCCATTCGCAGCCGCGACGGCGACCTTGGGCTTGGGCACCTTTGCGGTCGGTTCCACCCGGGCTGGCGCGGTTGGGAGGGGAGCCAGCATCCGGGTTGGATTGAGATGGGGCAACTCGCGCAACTGTTTCCACGCATTATGTGCAGGACTCCAGATAAGTTGGCTCGCTTTAAGCTCACCTTTTGCGATTGCCTGACGAATCCAACTCTTTGGGAAGGCACGCATTTGCTCCGGACCGGGCACAGCCAGAATCAACTCGGACGGATTAGAATCGGTAGACATACCTACAAATTAGTTCCTACAGCATCACTAAAGAGCAAGCTGACCCGAATGTCAAAATTGAAATTTCAATTCGCAAAAGTTCCGCAGTTCGCATAACATTCTTAAGCCAGGGGCTGCAAAGCGCCAGCAGGCTAACCCCGCCAGGTCCGAAAGGAAGCAACGGTAACTTGACTGTCGTTGTTGTGGCTCCTGGTCTTTTTTTGCTCAAATTTCCTGCTTTTATTCCTTGCATAAATCGTCGTAATCCCCAGGCGTATCGATATCACGAGCAGCTACAGGCAAGTCCATTACCACGCAGCAATCTGGGTGATGGTTAATCAAGCGTTTGGCACCCGCTGATGGGGGGAGCATCTTCAACTCATCCCACCAGCATCGACCGATGATTATCGGTGTTCCAAGCGTATCACAATATCGACTCACTGCTATTTTCCCGGGGTCTCCGCATTGCCAAATATCACCCAGCCCGGCCAAATCATTTGCGGTTATCAATGGCTGGTCGTGTAGAAAAACTAATGCGCCTTCACTATTGGTCTTCTGTAAAGCTTCAATCCCTAATCGAATCGAGCCGCCCATTCCCGCGTGCCAATTCGAGTTCTCAACCACAATCACGTCCAGCCCCGTCAACTCCGTTCGACATGCATCCGCAGATGCTCCCAAAACCACCACGACAGGTCGAAACGTTGTCGCGAGCACTGTGTCAACGGCACGGCGTAACAGACTTACGCCGTGATACTTAAGCAGTTGTTTAGGCTGCCCCATCCGTGTCGAGCCACCAGCTGCTAACACCACTGCACCAATATTAGCCTGGCTCCCCTCGCTCAAGCACTCCTCGCCCGCCCGATCATGATAATGACGAGCACCAAGACGACGATCACCACCAAAATCCCGATGGCCTTCACCTTCGGCGACATCGCTCCCAGGTTACTCATGTTTGGAATCCACGATTTCTGCGCCTCAGCCGCTTTCAGCTTTTCCACACTCACGCCCAGAACCTCCGCTTTCAGCTGGTCGTCATTCCAGATCTTGAACAGAACGTCGTAAATGGCATTGGTACGCCCGGACTGGAGCTGCGTGTTACTCAGGCGACCCAGAGACTTCGCGGCATTCGGCGTCGTCACCACCAGCTTCGGGTTTAGGAAATAGGCGTTATCGGGTAGAGCGCCATCGTCGTATTGATCCAGCTCCGCCTTCACGCAGTCGGGCACCTGGTCCATTTCGGTTTTGCTATTGATGCAAATAATCACGACGCGCCCCTTCAGATCGTTCGTCAGGTAGTGCAGAACCGTTTGGGCCAGTTCCGGCTCGCTGTTCTTATCCGGCTTCGGAACGGTAAACGAGGTGTCGGTGATGGTCATCCAAACGATCGGAACATGCCGGGTCTGCGCGGTCGTCTGCGCCTCCGTCATTTCCGAAATGGTGAAATATTCCGAGTCATCCGCCCAGCCGATGCCGCTTCCCAACACGCTCAGCGCGCCCATCGCGGCCAGCACCAGCCAAAGAGTCGAGATCTTCCCCATAGGGTATCCTGTTAGCACCGAGCTAACGAAGTGTCAAAAGCCCTATTTCGCATTCAGAGCAGCCTCTACTTTTTCAAGCTGATGCATCATCCAATCGGCGTAACTTTTCTCGTCGGGCGGCTGCGTCTCGGTGACACCGACCACCGGAATTCCCGAACTTTTCGCAAGTTTCTGTAAGCGATCGGTCGTCGGGTCGGTTACCTGGCTATTATAGAACAGCACTCGCGCGGTCTGGGTGGTCAGGCTTTTCTCGAACGCGGCTGTCTCGTTTACGCTGGGATCGGCGTCGTTCATCACCTTCAATTGAAAATCGTAATTCAGCATGTGAAGGCCCAGTGCCGTGCTCATATATCCGAACACCGGTTCCGTAGCGGTCACCTCTGTGCCAGAATGGGCGGCCTTGATCTGGGCGATTTTCTCCAGTTCCGGCTTCAGGGCCGTATTGAAATCGTCCAGCCGTTTTTGATAAGCGCTCCTGTCGCCGGGATTCAGCTTCGAAAGCACGAGAACCATCTTCGCACCCAGAGCAGGCATCGTTTTCGGGTCGTACCAGATGTGGGGGTTGTCCCCATCTTTCGCGCCGATTAAGTCGGCCACATCGATCACCACACGATTCGCTTTGCCCGTGGTGGCGAGCAACTTCTCCATCCACGAATCGTAGCCGATCCCGCTATAGATCACGACGTCGGCATCGGCCACTTTCCGAGCGGTATCGGCGTCTGTCACAAATTCGTGTGGGTCCTGGTTCGGGTTGTTCAAGATACTGGTGACCGGCGCGCCGGAAATCTGAGCTGCAACGCCGCCATAAAAGTTCTCGGCAGCGACGATTTTTAGGTCACCGGCACGGGCAGCAACGCACAACGTTAGGAATGCAACTGGAAGAAAGGCCTTCATGTCCGGCCATTTTATTTAAATGCAACTAACTTGCAACTCAAACTAGTTCCCCTGTTCAAAATCCTTTAACCGTCCCGTCATCGCCATTTTCACCCATTGCCACCGTTTATTGATCGTCAATTGCGGGTGAAACATCACCGTAAATCCGGTGAGATCCTGCCGTTTCGCGGCCTCATCCGCCACGGCAAAAGTCTCACGCAATGATGTGCCGATGCGCTCTAGACTGCATTCGCTCGCGGGGAAAGTCGCGCCCGCCACAAGAAGGATATTCGGTCGATCTTCCCGGAAGAATTCGTAGCGCAGGGCTAAGGGAAGCACGATGGCATGAGGCACGCGTTTGGCCATGAAATCGGTGCCGGGCTTGGGCTCGATCTGCTCGCTCGGCGGACAGATCTTCCCTTGGGGAAAGATCCACATCGCCGTCTCAGGTTGCTCTAGCAAACGCAACGCATATCGCACCGAGGCGGCCGCTTTTGCCCGTGACGTGAGATCGACCGAAAACGCGCCCAGCCGAGCGAAAAACCGGTAGTCTTTCAACTGCTTCTCCTCCATCATGCAGAAGACCTTTTTGTGCGGCATCGCGCGGGTCAACATGAACACCATCAGCGCGTCCCACCAATTCGTGTGATTGCAAATCACGATGACAGGGCGATCTTTTGGCAGATCGCGAAACCGTTCCATCCCTTTTACCGCCACAGTGTGAAACGCTTTTGCAAAGAATCGGCGAAAGTAGCGGTAGAGCATCGCATCAATCACTGCACTCTTTTTCGCCGGAATCATCGCCGACAATAGAACACGCTCTGCCGCGAAAAGCTAGCGGCCTGCCGTACCCGCAGGAATGTCCTTGTGTCCAGCTGCGATTGGCTGTTCAAGTTGAACCCATGCCGGAACCTACAACAGTCAAGACCGTCCTCTGCGTGCCCGGCCCCTGGCGGGAGAAATTCGATCTCATGGAAGCGCTCCTCTCTTCCAGCGAGTATCTGCTGGCTGGAAATTTGTTGTATCACGTCACCACGAAGGAGGGATTTCATCTCGATATTCAAAGCGCCGATCCGCAGGTCACTCACGCCTTTTCAATCGCAGGATATCACTGGGCGTCGACTCCCGAAATGAATCGAATCGCGGATCACCAGATGGTCGTTTACATCGTGGGGGAAGGCGGTTCACCCGAAAGCGCGGGGTTTCTTATGGAAGCGGCGGAGGCATTTCTTGCAGCTGGCGGATTCGGAGTCAAAATTGAATCGAGCGGCCTCGCCCACAGCCCTGCGGAGTGGCGGCGGTCAATAAGGCTGCAGGACAAGGGCCTTCATCACGCTTATGTCGTCTACCTCCAGGGAAACCCGACTTACAGTTGTGGAATGCACAATCTCGGCTACAAGGACGCCGTGATTGACAAGTATCAGGCGGAAGATCCCATCGAATTGCTACGAATTTTCACCCGCTACATGGTCGTGGAAAAGCCGGTTTTAGGCGAGGGCCACACCTTCCAGGCAAGCCTATCAGCACCGGCCTATCGAATGACGCACGAGCCTTGTGCGTTCTACGACGAGGACTCTTTGTTCACAAATCCATTTGGGCTGTGGCGCCTACGTCTGAAGACAGATTGATCCGAAAAGTGCGCACGGCAGTCGACAGCTCCTGTTAATTTTTTATGCCTTTTATAGAAAAAGAGAGTCCTTTTGTTGCGTGTCGGGCAGTCGGTGCTACCTTGATTCGTGGACTTTAATAAATTTACTCAAAATGCAACGGCTGCCGTAAGCGCAGCTCAGGACGAAGCGGCGCGGCTGAGCCATCAGATGATCACGCCGGAGCACCTGTTCTTTGCCCTATTGACCCAGGAAAACGGGCTCATCCCCCGTCTCTTAGAACGGCTCAAGGTCAGCCTCGATCTATTAATGACTAAAGTGCAGATTGTCCTAGAGCGGATGCCCCGCGTGGTGGGGCCCGGGGCGCATGACGTGCCGAACATGAGCCAGGGCCTGGCGAAGCTCCTGGTGCGTGCGCAGGATGAGGCCAAAAAGCTGAAGGACGACTACGTTTCCGTAGAGCACCTCACCCTGGCGATGTTCGACGAGGACAAGGATAGCGAATTGACACGTATTTTCCGGAGTGTGGCGCTGACAAAAAAGGCGTTTTTTACGGTGCTCCAAGATGTGCGCGGAAATCAGCGCGTGACCAGCCAGAATCCGGAAGCGACGTATGAAGCGCTGTTAAAATATGGTCGCGATCTGACCGCGTTAGCGCGGCAAAACAAGCTCGATCCGGTGATTGGTCGCGATGTGGAAATTCGACGTGCGATCCAAGTGCTGTCGCGCCGCACGAAGAATAACCCTGTGCTTATCGGTGAACCGGGTGTCGGCAAAACGGCGATTGTAGAGGGTCTGGCCCAGCGAATCGTGGCGCAAGATGTGCCCGAGAGCTTGCGCAATAAGAAGATCGTAAGTCTAGACCTCAGCGCATTGATTGCCGGGGCTAAGTTCCGCGGCGAATTCGAGGAGCGGCTCAAAGCGGTGCTGCAAGAGGTGACGAAAGCCGCGGGCCAAGTGATCTTGTTCATCGACGAAATTCACACGATGGTCGGTGCCGGTAAGGCCGAAGGCGCGATGGACGCCGGCAACATGCTCAAGCCAATGCTGGCGCGGGGCGAGCTGCACTGTATCGGTGCGACGACGCTAGATGAATATCGCAAGCACATCGAAAAGGATGCGGCCTTGGAGCGTCGTTTTCAGCCGGTTCTCGTGGATGAGCCGACCGTAGAGGACACCATTTCGATTTTGCGTGGCTTGAGTGAGAAGTACCAGGTGCACCATGGCGTGCGCATTCAAGATGCGGCTTTAGTGGCGGCAGCAACCCTGTCGCATCGTTACATTTCGGATCGGTTTTTGCCCGATAAAGCGATCGATTTAATGGACGAGGCGGCGGCTAAATTGCGCACCGAAAATGAGTCGATGCCCGAGGAACTGGAAAACCTGGAACGGCGCGTGACGCAGATGGCGATCGAGCGGGAAGCTCTGCGCAAAGAAAAGGACGAGAGCTCGATGGAGCGACTGGCCTTGCTCGAGCGGGAAATCGCGAATTCGCAGGCCGAGCGCGATAAACTGAAGGCGCAATGGCAGAACGAAAAGGCCTCCATTGAGACGAGCAAGAAACTGCGCAAAGAACTCGAGAACGTGCACAACCAAATCGAGCAGGCCCAGCGCGCGAATGATTTAAATCGCGCTGCCGAGCTACGCTACGGGACACTGCCAAATACCGAGCGGGCGCTCAAGGAGGCGGAGTCCTCGATGTCGAACAGCACCGGCAAGCGCCTGATGCAGGAAGAGGTCACGGCGGATGAGATCGCGGAAGTGGTCGCGCGCTGGACCGGCATCCCCGTCTCGCGCTTGCTGGAGGGCGAGCAGGAAAAGCTGCTGCGTCTGGACACAATTTTGCATGAGCGGGTGATCGGCCAGGACGAGGCGGTCACAGCGGTGGCTGATGCGGTGATCCGTGCACGTGCGGGCTTAAAAGATCCGAAGCGCCCGATCGGCTCGTTCATTTTCTTAGGGCCCACGGGCGTTGGGAAAACCGAGTTGGCGCGCGCCCTGGCGGCCTCCATGTTTGATAGTGAAGACAACATGATCCGGCTCGATATGAGCGAGTACATGGAGAAGCACGCCGTCGCCCGGTTGATCGGTGCGCCTCCTGGCTACATCGGCTACGACGAAGGCGGGCAATTGACCGAAGCGGTGCGGCGGAAACCCTATTGCGTCGTATTGTTTGATGAAATCGAAAAAGCGCACGTGGATGTGTTCAACACGTTCCTCCAGATTCTCGATGACGGCCGGCTCACGGACAGTCAGGGCCGGACAATCGATTTCAAAAACACGATTATCATCATGACCTCGAACATCGGGTCGCGGCATTTACTGGAGAATTCATCGGAATTGGTCGGCGAAATCTCCGAGGAGATCCGGAAAGAGGTGATGTCCGAAATGCGTTCGCATTTTAAGCCGGAGTTCTTGAATCGTGTGGATGAAGTGGTGTTGTTTAAGCCACTTACGCTGCAGGAGATCGAACGGATTGTGGAGATCCAACTTACCCTGCTGCGGAGCCGGTTGGAAGATCGTAAGATCAAGCTGGTATTGACCGATGAGGCGAAAGAATTACTGGCACGCAAGGGTTACGATCCTGTCTACGGCGCACGTCCGTTGAAGCGCGTGATCCAGCGCGAGCTCGAAACCAAGCTCTCACGGGCTCTGCTCAAAGGAAAAATCCCGGATGGCAGCGAAGTGAAGGTCATCGCAAAACTCGGCGAGCTAGAATTCGAGAGCCTGGGTGAGTCGAAAATCGAAGAGAAGTAATCAGACCGGAGCGTGTCGGAACCGAGGGTCGAAGCCCGCTCCAGGCGTTCAGCACTATAATATGGCCCGGTATTTCGTCTAGATTGAAGGATCGTACGTCCGGTCTACCAACTGATTTGAATGGCCGCTTTGGATTTGTCGTTGCCATTAAAGGCGATGACATTTTCGTCTATTGACTTTCTTTCAAATTCTTGGCGGCTAATTGATCTGAAGCAAATCGTTCCTGTTTGAATGAAAAATCCTCCTGTCTCTCCTTCAAGACGTGTACCGAGTGAATCACCGGTAATATTTGAAATCTGAATACACAAAAGGTACTGGTCGGTCGGGGAGATTGAAGGAGAGTACCAGTGTCCGAACGCTTGGTGGTACTCAATCCATCCCGATACTTCATGCGAACTCCCCAGGGTGACGGACGATGGCTTAATGGTCACAGCGGCAACATAAAGATGATTTGCTTTTGACTCTTCAATCGACTCCGAACAAAACCTGTCGGCGTACTCGCGTACCCTAAGTTCTTGCAAAAGGCCACTGAGAGCGACGAGAAAAGCAAGTACTCCCAAACATCCGATCCCGATTTTCTTCAAAGGTTTCACTCGATTGACTCTTGCCACTTTTGATCAACTGGTCGAGTACAAGTAGATACATTGCATTAGTCGCCTAAAGCTATTAGATAATATTTTTCACTGACCTATTGGGCTCAAGCGAGTATAAAAGGGGTCCTATGAATTTCCGCAGCCTGTCCCTATCCATTTTCGTTTTCTCGTTAGGATTCACTCAGTGCGAGGCAGGCCCGGTGGTGGCCGTGACGACGCCGCAGGTGACAACGGCTTCGAGCGCTCCCAGTTTTTCGTCGATTGATCCTAAAAAGCTGAAGCCCGATCCCTTTATGGATCCACTGGTACAAGGGGTCGCCACGCGCCACGAGAAAGCAGCAGGCGGAGACGAGGCGGAGACCAAATCGCTGACGACCGACTTGGAGAAGCTGACGAAGGATCACCCCGATAATCACGTTCTCCAGGCATTTCTAGGAAGCACCTACACGCTGAAGAGTCGCGATGCCTTTCCCGGACCAAGCAAGTACACCTATCTCAAAAATGGGCTCCAGACAATCGAAGCTGCGGTGACCGCCGATGGCTCGAATCCGGGTGTTCGGTTGGTGCGCGCAATCGATTACCTGAATCTACCCGCGATTTTCGGTCGCAGGGCCACCGCGCGTGACGATTTCAAGCAGTTGCTGCGTTGGGTCAAGGGCGAGGATAAATGCGATTACCAATTCCAGACGACAACCGCCCAAACGATCTACTACTACGCCGGGGTTTGTCTGGTGCAGGAATCGAGCGATAAAGAAGCGAAATCGGTTCTGGAAGAGGGTTGGAAGCTCGACCCCTCCAGCACGATGGCGGACAAGATTCACAGTGAGATCGCAAAGTTGGATGTCGCTTTATAAAGTTTCATCTATCATCAGCGCTCTATGAAGTATCTTGGAAAGTCTTGGCGGACGATTTGGCCGGAGGAGCATTTAGGGGCGATCGGAGTCATCGATCAACGGTTGCTGCCGCACGAGTTTAAGACATTGACGCTGCGCCGCATGGAAGATTGCGCCGAGGCGATTCGAAACATGACCGTGCGAGGCGCGCCGTTAATCGGAGCCACCGCTGCTTATGGGATGGCCTTAAGCCTGCACCGAGACGCTGGCGACGAGAATCTCCGGACCACTTACGCTGTTTTATTAGCCACGCGCCCCACGGCCGTGAATCTGAAATGGGCGCTCGATCAAATTCATGCGGCGGTCGTCGATTTGCCTCCCGTGGAGCGCGCGGAAGCGGCCTGGACACGTGCAGGAACGCTCTGCGATGAGGATGTGGCGACAAATGAAGCGATTGGTGACCACGGACTGACGCTGTTTAAAGAGATTTGGGAGAAAAAACAACTCGAGCTGGGGCATCACCATGAACCGGGTGCAGCACGGCTGAATATTTTGACCCATTGCAACGCGGGTTGGATCGCCTGCGTCGATTGGGGCACGGCTCTAGCGCCCATCTATAAGGCTCACGATTTAGGCATGCCTGTTCACGTGTGGGTGGATGAAACCCGTCCTCGGAACCAAGGAGCGTCACTCACCGCGTGGGAGCTAAAACATCACGGCGTACCTCACACCGTGGTGGTGGATAATTGTGGTGGGCACCTGATGCAGCACGGTTTTGTAGATGTCTGCATCGTCGGGACCGATCGCACCTCCGCGCAGGGCGATGTGTGCAATAAGATCGGGACCTACCTGAAAGCGCTCGCGGCGTTCGATAACCACGTGCCGTTTTACGTCGCCCTACCCAGTTCGACAATCGATTGGTCCGTGAGCGATGCCGTTAAGGAAATTCCAATCGAGCAGCGGAGTCCAATGGAGGTGACGCATATTCGCGGCAAAGATGTGCACGGGGAGATGGTGGAGGTGCAACTCACGCCGGACGGCACCGCAGCAGCGAATTATGGGTTCGATGTGACCCCGGCCCGGCTCGTCACGGGCTTAATTACGGAGCGCGGCGTCTGTGCTGCGAGTGAGCTGGGACTTAAAGGCTTATTTCAGAGGGAGTGAGCATGACCAGCGAGATTCATGCGGGGGCGTTCGTCGATTCGGCGGCGAAAATCGGCGCGGGCGTTAAGATTGGTCCGGGAGCCGTCGTTGGCCCTGAGTGCGAGATCGGCGATGGGTGCGAAGTGGCTGCACACGCGATTTTGACGGGTACTGTTCGACTGGGTGCCCGGTGCCGAATCGGCTACGGTGCAGTGATCGGCGGTGAACCGCAGGACTTGAGTTACAAAGGGGCCCGGAGCTCCGTGGAGGTGGGTGATGACACGGTGATTCGCGAGTATGCGACCGTCCATCGCGGGACCAAGGAAGGCACCACCACGCGAATCGGTAACGGCTGTTATTTAATGGCCGGCGCGCACGTGGCGCATAATTGTGTGCTCGGCGATGGCGTGATCCTTGTGAACAATACGCTGCTCGCGGGATACGTCACCGTGGAGGATCTCGCGTTTCTCGGCGGGGCGACTCTCGTGCATCAGTACGTGCGGATCGGCACACTCGCCATCACTCGCGGTGGGACGCGTATCGGTAAAGATGTGCCGCCTTTCTTTATGGCTGTGGCGACCAATGCGGTCGCGGGGACCAACCGAATCGGGCTGCGCCGCGCCGGAATGAGTGGCCCCGTGCGGCGGTTAATTCAGCAAGCGTACGACGTGTTGTATCGCTCGGAACTAAACGTCACGCAAGCGCTGGCGAAACTGAAATCGGGCGAGTTCGAACAGAGCCCAGAAGCGAAACAGATCGTTGCGTTTATCGAAGGTTCAAAGCGGGGCATATGCCGACATTTGGATGCGAAGTCTGGACGGGACAGCACCGTGATGGAGGCGGACGACGAGTAGGGCAATGCCGGCGTCATTGGCGATATCTTTTCGTTGTAACGAATCGCCGCAGGTTCGCGTTCCAAAAGGCGTTTCTCTTTTTTGAAAATATGCCAGCATATCACTTCGTTAATCACGCGAAGCACTTGTACTTCCGCATCACCATGATTCGTTTAATGCCTCTTTTCGTAGCTGTTCTCCTGTCCGCTCTCGCCTTCCAAACCCACGCGGAAACCACTCCGGAATCGACCCGTTCCCTGGCCAACCAAGTTTTTCAATTCGCGCAAAGCGGCGATTTCTCGGATTGGCCCGATAAGTCGAAAACTTCCGCGACTGCCTACCTCTGGATTCCGGAGAATTGCAAGAAAGTGCGCGGCCTTTTGATTCTGTGCGCGAATGTGCCGGAGCACATGCTCGTCGGCCACCCCGCCATCCGCGCGGTCTGCGCGTCTCATGACCTGGGAATCGTCTGGTGCGCGCGCTCGTTTTTCAATTTTAAGGCAAAGGAATCGCCGCAACTGGACGTCGCGTTTCTCCAGCAACTCTTAACCGGTTTGGCGCAGAAATCGGGCTACGATGAAGTGGCTACCGTGCCTTGGCTGCCGATGGGCGAATCGGGTCATCTTTTGATGGTGGATGCTCTTGTGGAATCGGCCCCGCAACGCTGCATCGCGGGAATCTGGATTAAGAACTGCCACTTGCCCCCGCACAATCGCGAAGTGCCGGCCTTTGTGGCGTTCGGCTCAGCGCAAGAATGGTCGCAAGATAAGTCTGATTACTTCACGGCGTGGAGCACGATTGATAACAACTACGCCGGAATCTTGGCTCAACGTAAGAGCAATCCTGATTGGCCGTTCAGCTTTGTGATCGATGGAACCAGCGGTCACTTCGATTGCTCCGAGCGCCTCGCACAACTCTTTGCGCGTTACATCGATCTCGTCTGCACGGCTCGCTTAGCCGATGACGGGACGTTAAAGAAGATCGATTTGAACTCTGGTGTGGTGGCTGATCTTCCGGTGCCCGGTCATGAAAATCAGCCAGTAACGCCTTACGCGCAAGGGAAGGATAAAGGGCTGCCGTGGTTCTTCGACGAGGCGTTTGCAAAAGAGGCGCAATCGATTGCGGCGATTGATTGGAAAGCCAATTCGCAATTGCCCGGATTTTTCGACGACAAGGGCAATCTATTCCCGTTTTCGTTTAATGGCATCACCTGGATAACGCTCGATAACAAGGCAACTCCGCTGGCCGATGGCACCGTGCCGCCGACACTCTACACGGAGCCGGATGGAATTACCTTCACCGTGCACGGAAAAATGTTAGACAAATTACCCGCGAATTTTAAGGACGCGGGCAAGCCTCTCTCACAAGCGCCCGGTGACCCAATTCCTGAATGGCTCTGCGGCTGCGTGGAGCCCGTCGGCGGCGGCAAGTTTCGGATCGCGTTAGATCGCACGTGGCCCTCGCCGATCTACGTGGCCCTGCGACATCCGGGCACCCATGCGATTCGTGCGGTCATTCAACCCGCGCAAATCAGCCGCGACGGCAACAACTCCGGTACCGCGCAAAAGATCACGTTTGACCCGATCTCCGATGTGAAGGCGGGAGTCGCCTCCATTCCGTTGAAGGCCGTCTCCGATTCGGGATTGCCGGTGCAATTCTTCGTCGATTACGGCCCTGCTTACGTGAAAGAGGGGCAGCTTGTCTTCACGAAAATCCCGCCACGCTCGCGCTTCCCGATTGCGGTGACTGTGTCCGCCTGGCAATGGGGACGTCACACCGAGCCCGCGATCAAACGTGCCGAGATCCTGAAGCAGACGTTTCAGGTTCTCGCGCCTTAAAGAGGATCAGCGATTCTCCGGGGACAATTGATTCAGGATGTCGCGCTTCCGTTGCTTCTCGTGATCGGCTGACGAATTGGCGATGCTCCTGGTCATCAGCTGTGTAAAACGCTCCAGCAACTTGCGTGTTCGCAGATCAGAGAGTTGACGGTCTTTAGGCCACGTGAGCATCAGCTCGATCGGGTATTCCAGGATGGAATCAATTTCATTGGGCCAGCCTTCTTGCTCCGCGTAGGCAGCGATGTTCAAACTCCAATAGACGACGCGCGTTTGGCGCGGCCGCTCGTAATAGCGATAATCGTTGCGATTCAGATTGGCGACCTCGCGCACTCCGCGAATTAAGGGCATGAATCGCCCATCTTCTGTCAGCAATTCCGGGTTCCATTTCATCATTTCTCCGAGAACATCATGAAGATCCAGTACGGAGTCAAAAATCACGCGAGACACCGAGTTCTTGTCCACTTTTTCCAGCCACCGGATCAATGTGCGCTGGCAGAGATGCGCCATCTCATTTACGAAAGCGGTATTCTGAACCTGCTCACATAAACTCCTAAATGCCGGGCCAAATGCGCGGTTTGTGAAGTGAATATCGCTCAGCTCCCCGCATCCTTCCAACCCGATCTGGTAAAACGAAAGCGCCTCATCGAATCGCTGTTGGCGGGCGCGAATTGATCCCAGTTCCACGTGCGCGATGCTGTTATCCTCTTTGTTGAGTTCAGGAATAATCGTTTCTTGAACCAAACGCTCGGCCTCGTCAAGAAATCCCAGCTCCACCATCGTCGCTGAAAGGTCGCGTTTATCGCGGCTAAAACAGGGATCTTCCCGCGTCGCGTGTTTGGCTTTTGATTCAATGAGCCGCAGCGAGTATTCCCTGGAATCAGCAAAGTGCCCCTGCGCCCAGCGGGTGAAGGACAACGTGCGCCAGGTATTGTTCACACACTCGGCACTCACCTCGTTGTCGGTATCGATAATCTCTTCACAACGCAAACAGATCTGTTCCGCTTGCTCGATTTTGTCGAGTCCCGCCACCACCTCCGCCAGGATCCCCATCGGCTCAATCAACTCCTTACTTTGCTGCCCGGAATACTTCTCTTTATTCGCCACTGCCCGACCCACGAGCACCTCTGCCTCTTCAAAACGCAATTCTGAGTAGAGATATTGGCCCAAGTCGAAAAAGAGTGCGTAGGCCTTTTCGCAAAACGCGTCTTCGTGCGGGTTCAGATCCTGGAACGCGCGCCAATAGTATTTCTCGGCCTCCGGAAGATCGCCCTTCTCTTTGTACAATCCAGCCATGTGATGGTAGAGCTGCCACATCGGAGCAGGTAAATAAGAATGGACCGGCTGGGCGTAACACTCTTCCGCTTGTCGGACGTAAGCTTCGGCTTTCTCGAACTGCTTTTCGGTCGCATAAAAAAGCGCCAACTGACCGAGATTTCGTGGCTCGTACGGAAGATTGGGATGCAACCGAAAGATACGGGCCGCCTCTAAAAAATAGTGTTCTGCACTGAGTGCCGATTCGAGTTTCGAGTAATGAATACAGCCCTTAGCGTAAAGAGCCGCAGCCCGTTCGGGCGAATCCGCCATCGCGGGCAATTCCAGATAAGGCCACGCACGCGCCAGCTCCTGCTCCGCCTCTGAAACCCGGATAGCCCGTACTAAAAAGACGGCCAAGCGAATAACGGCTTGCATCCATTTCTTGTGTCCGAGCGGATACGATTCCTCCACCTCAGCCAAGGCTGTTCGACACAACTGCTCACCGGTAACTTCGTCGGTCGTTTCAACTTTTACGGTAATCGGATCCATAAACGCCTGCATCCTGGCGATGCGACGTTAGCGAACCTAGCGTGAACGAAAAGCCTCTATTCAGCTTGCGAGATCAACACGCCAAACGAGCTCTTGACGATTTCAAGAGCGACTAAACCGATTGAGCTGACTACTCTGACTTAGCGCTCTCAACGACCGCGGGCTTGCTTTCGCTGGCGACTGCTCTTTCTGCAGCGCGCTGGGCGATGATACGATCATTTTTAGCGGCGCGCTTTACGCGGTCACGCACTTGCCGACGTCCTGGATATGCTCCCATAAGAACCGCGAAGCATAGCAGATGCACAGGGCCTGTCAAGCGATAGACGCATGATCACCGATCTCCCTTGGAAGTCGGCGCGAGCCTGTCTAAGCTCTAGTGAATCCCCTCCTTATGACCTCGCGCTCCACCTGTACACAACCCGGCTGCGGCGGCACCGTTGAGGACGGCTTTTGCCTCAGCTGCGGCATGGAATCGGCCCTCTCCCCCGCTCCAGCCCACCCTGTTATTTCTTCTAATCCCGCGACGAGCACCATTCCGCGTGGCACCTCCCTCAGCAGCACCATGCGCGGAACCGCCGTCACGGGCCCAGGGTCAGTGGCGTCACGCACCTCTACGTCCACGTCCACCTCCGGCACCTCGCGAGGCAGCAGCCGCTCCGGAACACGAGGCACGCGCGGTTCCGGGCGCACCTCGTCCCGACGTCAGCTCGGGCTCGGCCTTGTTCAAATTCCGGAACTCCCCACGCTGGATCCCACCACCGTCATCATGGCAAATCCCTCCGTCCCGGAGGCAAAGCGCTATTGCCCGCAGTGCGAACAAAAGCTCACGCGCGAAAAGGGCTTCTGCCCCCAGTGCGGTAAGGCCTATTCGTTCCTTCCCACACTGCAAGCAGGTGATGTCGTGGCCGCTCAGTATGAAGTGCTGGGCGCAATGACTTTTGGCGGGCTCGGCTGGATCTACCTGGCCAAGGACAAAGCACTCTCCCGCTGGGTGGTGCTAAAAGGTCTGCTCAATGCGAAGGACACCTCCAGCGCCGCAGTCGCCGTCGCCGAGCGTCAATTCCTCGCCGCCGTAAAGCACCCGAATATCGTGAGCGTCTACACCTTTGTGGAGCGCGAGTCCGAGGGCTACATCGTCATGGAGTTTGTCCGTGGGAAATCGCTGAAGGAAATTCGTAAAGAACGCGGCCCCTTGCCCGTCACGGAAGCGATCGCCTACATCCACCGCATTCTCGCCGCGTTTGCCTACCTGCATCGCCAGGAGCCCCCGCTCATTTATTGCGATTTCAAACCCGAAAACGTGATGCTGGAGGGCGACGACGTTAAACTAATCGATCTCGGTGCCGTTCGCCGTGAAGACGATCCCGGTGGCGAAGTCTACGGAACCAAAGGTTACAGCGCACCGGAAGGCGGTGAGCATCCCTCCATTGCTTCGGATCTTTTTACCGTGGCGCGAACGCTTGCGGTCCTCATCACCGACTTTAAAAGCTTTCAGAGTCGTTATCGGTTTACGCTGCCTCCGCCCGGTGAGCAACCACTCTTCACGCAATACGATTCTCTCTACCGCTTCCTGCTGAAGTGCACGCATGAAAACCCGGTTCTACGCTTCCAAAGCGCGGATGAAATGGCGGAGCAACTTGCCGGGATCTTGCGCGAGATTGTCGCGGTCGAAACGGGCGTCGCGCGGCCTGCGGAGAGTTCTCTTTTCGGCGGAGATCCGCTCGGTTTTTCAGACGTGGGGGCTCCTGCGCCCTTGGAAACGCCTCGGATGCTTCCTCCGCTGAAGCTGGATCCCACAGACCCGGCAGCATCGTTTCTTGTAATGAATTCGGGTGCGTATGATCCTATTCGCATCTACACGGAGGCCATTCGACTTTTCCCCGAAAGCGTGGATGCGCGATTGCGTCTCATTCGCTCGTACATTGAGGGAAATCTGCCCCGCCAAGCTCTCGATGCGCTCCATGAATGGACGGAGATTAATGGCGAAGATTGGCAAACGCACTGGCTTCGCGGCTTGAGTTTTCTTTCGCGCGGGATGCCCGACAATGCCGTGGTGGAATTTGAGCAGGTCTATAATAGCGTGCCGGGCGAATTGGCCCCGCGCGTGGCACTCGCATTCTCGCTGGAGGGTATGGGCGATTATAGCCGCGCGGCTGTCCTCTATAACTTGGTGGCCAAAACGGACCCCTCTTTTATCAGCGCGATTTTCGGTTTGGCCCGGTGTTACGCGAACTTAAAACAACTCGATCTCGCCGCAGAGGCCTACAGCCGCGTGCCCACCAGCTCACAGTACTTTGTGCGCGCTCAGATCGCGCTGGCCCGCATCTGGATGCGCTCCACAACTCAGGATCAAATCGCTCGTGCTGCGCAGGCGATCGAAGCGCTCGGATTGGATGGCCAGGAACGCCATCGTCTGGTTGCTGAGGTCCTAAACCGCGCCTTAAGTATCACCTCCGACCTCGCCTCGCGCCCCCACACATTTTCGAATTTGCGGTTGTTTGGACGCCCAATGGTGGAGACCGAGATTAAATCGTCGCTGGAAGACACCCTGCGCAGTCTGGCGCGCCTGACAAAAAATGATCGTGAACGAAATTACTTGATCGACCTGGCCAATGATGTCCGCCCCTTTACTTGGATGTAACCCATGATGAATTGCACTAGCTGTGGAGCCACCACCCTCATAAAAGATGCCCGATTCTGCGAAGAATGTGGCGCGTCCTTTAGTAACGCTGCACCCACTGCAGCCGCTCCCGGTTGCAAGGGCTGCGGTGCGCCCGCCAGCGCTATCGACGCCTCAGGATTCTGCACAAAGTGTGGCTTGGAATCGACCACGCCGGACGAACACGCGCACTGGGAACTTTCCGTTTCCGCGAATCTCGGTGGCGTTTGCGATCTCGGTCTGAAACGGGTGCGCAATGAAGATTTTATGGCTTTGGGCGAGGCAGGCGCGGTCCGTGTCGCTGTGGTGTGCGATGGCGTGGCTCAATCGCGGGATGCTGGCAATGCGTCGTCGCTGGCGGCACCGCTCATTTGTGAGACCTTGCTCGCCTCCGCCCGTGTGCTGCCCACCTTCGAAGTGCAACCGGTGATGTTTCAAGCCTTCGCGCTTGCGCAAAAATCGGTAAGCGCGTTAGCCACTCCAGAATTAGATGGCGACGATGCCCCCGCCTCTACGGCCATCGCGGCGTGCATTCGCGATTCCGACGTCCTTCTCGCGTGGCTCGGTGATTGCCGTGCGTATTGGTTTGGAGCGGAAAATCGACTCCTCACAAAAGATCATTCCTGGCTGAATGAGGTGGTGGAATCGGGCAAACTCACCTACGAAGAGGCTCGCAAGCGCAAGGGGGCGCATGCGGTAACGCGTTCGCTTGGCGGTCCGCCGGCGCTGGAGAGCCCTGATTCTGGCGACGAGCCCTCTCTTTTGAAAATAACGCTGACCGGCCCTGGCTGGCTCCTGCTTTGCAGTGATGGGCTGTGGGGGTATGCCCCTGAGCCGCATGAGATCGGTTCTTGGGTGGCGGAGGAAGCTCGCGATACCGCAGATGCGGCCACCATTTGCCGTGGCCTAATCGAGCGCGCACGCCTCCGCGGGGGCCGCGATAATCTCACTGCGCTTTTAGTCCGAATCGAAAAATAGAAATCAAACATGAGCACGTCATTCCAAGCACAAGTCTTCCAAAACACCTACCTGCCTCAAGGTTCCGAGACGGTCCACGCGGTCGTCACCGTTACTGCGTCCCGCGATGCGGAATCCCTGGTCGAAACAAGCTCCAACGCGCCGATTGTTGTCGGCCTGCTTATCGATTGTTCCGGATCGATGGGTGAAGATGGCGGTAAACGCTTGGAACAGGCTAAGAATGGTGTGCGCGCCGCCCTGGAACTCATTCGGAACGATTGCTATTTCTTCGTGATTGCTGGTTGGGATGAAGTGGAGATCGTCACGCCGCTCTGCCAGGCCACCGTCGAGCACAAATTGAAAGCCGAAGCAGCCGTGACTCGGCTCACAGCCGGGGGCAGCACCCACATCTCCAAGTGGCTGGCGGCTGCTCGTGACCAATTTCCCGCCGATAGTCGGTTCATCCGCCAAGCCCTGCTCTTAACCGACGGAATCAACGACGAGAACGATAACTTCCGGCTCAATGAAGTGCTCGCCTCGTGTGCCGGACGCTTCCAATGCGATGCGCGTGGAGTCGGCGTTGATTGGCACGTCGAACAACTCCGTGCGATCTCAACCCGCTTGCTCGGCACCGTCGATATCATTCCGAAACCGCACGATATTGCGGAGGATTTTCGGGGTATTCTGGAGCATGCCATGACCCGTACCATTTCTGAGGCGCGACTCCGGCTCTGGACGCCGATGGGCGCGAAGATTGAGTTCTGTCGTCAGGTCTCGCCTGCCATCGTGGAACTCACGAACCAGGCGATCCCGAACCCGCAATCGCCCACACAAATTCGTGATTACCCGCTCGGCGCCTGGAGCTCCAATGAAGAGCGGGATTACCACCTCCAGATTCGCGTGAAGCCGGGTGCCGTGGGACAACGCATGCTTGCGGGCAAGGTGAGCATTGTGATTTCCAATGGCGTAACCGAAACGAAGGTCACCGAGAGCCAGATCCTGGCCAACTGGACCGATGACGATACGCGCTCCGCGATTATCAATCCCGAGGTCGCCCACTACACCGGGCAGAGCGAGTTGGCTCAGACCATTAAGGAAGGGCTGGAAGCGCGTCGGCTCGGCAATGATGAAGCGGCCACACGCAAGCTGGGGCGCGCCGTGCAGTTGGCCGCATCGACCGGAAATGAATCGACCACCAAACTGCTCCGGAAAGTTGTGGATGTTGTGGATGAAGACACCGGGACCATTCGTCTTCGGCGCGGCGTGGATGATGCCGATGCCATGGCTCTCGATACCCGCTCCACCAAAACCACCCGGCGCATTTCAAAATCATGAGCCCCGTGAATCAAGCCCCAGTGACCAGCCCCATCGAGCGGCCTGCCGTTACCCCGCAAGTAGCCAAAGCGGCTCCGATCAGCTCGCTCCTGATCTTGGACCAGAAATTCGTCGACAACTGGTATCAGCGGAAATACCAAACTCCCCGTGTCCTGTGGGCCTGGTTCGGAGGTATTTCGTTGTTCGCTGTTTTCCTCACGCTTGCCTCGGTTTTCGCAATAAACGACGCTCAAACCGAGCTAAAAACCGTCTGCGTCGACTCAGCCCCCTCCGTCATTGCCGCGCAACAAATTCGCGCAAATATGTCCGACTTGGACGGGGCTTGGTTGACACAGTTTCTGGACACCAGTGATGTGTCCATCGCCGCTTCGAACCTACAGATGAGTAAAGATGCGAGTGTAATATCTGAACAGCTCGTCGTCGCTGCCAAAAACATCACCTATGACGGCGAAGAAAAATCGATCACGGTCATGGTTCAGAATTTTAGCAATTACCAGGCCTTAATGGCCGAGGCAAAGACCTTGCACCAGCATCACCTCGAAGCCGAAGCTCTGGTCAAAGAGCGAGCTGCGGCCACGATTATGCAAGACACCCTCCTGTTTCAGGCCGAAAATCTCGATAGTATCAACGACGATAAACTCAAGGCCGCTTACGAGTCGTCTCGGACCTATTCCACCGTTACATTTGTGATCGTGATGCTCGCGGGTATCGGTCTTTGCGCGGTGCTGGTTCAGGCTCAGCTGTGGCTCTACGATAAAACGCATCGCGCCTTCAATCCCGGACTTGTTGTCGCCACATGTCTAGCGGCGGTCTTGCTCGTTTCGACGTGCGAGGCGCTACACAATTCATCCGGGTCTCTAAAAGGTGCAGCGAAGGATGCGTTTGACTCAATCCACGCCTTGCTTAAAGCGCGATCTGAGGCCATGGACGCCAATGCTGCGGAGAGTCGGTGGCTCTACGACCCGGATCCGAGCGAACGCTCCACCGCTGCAGGCATGTTTATTGAAAGGTCTACGGCCATTGCGTTCCTACCCGCCAATACGACTTATGAAGACTTGGCCACCACCTTTCGCACCGACGACAAAACCACACACGTCTCGGGATTCGCCGGACGCCTCGCCGACGAGCTCGCCAACATCACCTATACGGGTGAACGGGAAGCGGCGTTAGACACTCTAGTCAAGTGGGGAAGCTACATGGACCTGGATACACAAATTCGCAGCCTGGAACGTACCTTCCAACACCCGCAAGCTGTGGCCCTCTGCCTAGATCAAAACGTGGGCGGCTCCGACTATGCGTTCGCTCAATTCGATGCGAGCCTTCAAAATACGATTAAGATTAATACCGATCAATTTGAAGCAAATCGCGATTCCGGAACCAATGCTACCGCAAACATGGCGGCCATCGACGAGGTTCTTGCCGTGCTCATCGTGGCGTCGACTTTCGCCGGATTATGGCCTCGCATGAAAGAGTACCGGGCTTAGCGGTTCCAGTTTGAACAGGGCTCTGCGCGACGTAGGACCCTATCGCATCTGGCGTATCGCTTCGAAAAGAACAATCGCGACGGCGGTTGCTAAATTCAAGCTGCGCACGTGCGGGTTCTTGATCGGAATCGTCAGGCAATTTGGCTCGTGCTGTGTCAGCAGAGGCTCGGGCAATCCCTTGGTCTCGCGACCAAAAACGAGTCGATCCCCCGGTTGAAACGCGATGCTGGTGTAGGGGCGCTCGCTTTTCGTGGTGAGAAAAAAAGTGCGCACTAAATCGGTCTCGGGCGCATCGGCGAATGCTCGCCAATTCGGCCAATTACGCCACGTGACGTGCTCCCAATAATCCATGCCCGCACGCTTCAATGTTTTATCGTCGAGCCGAAATCCCAAGGGCTCGATCAGATGGAGATGACTCTCCGTAGCCGCGCAGAGCCGCGCGATTGTGCCGGTGTTCGGTGGGATTTCTGGTTCGTGAAGTACGATGTGGAACGGAAGCGTGGTCATCGAGTTTACTCCAGATATTCCCCTTCAACGCTCGGCTCAATAATCGGTTCCGTACCCGGAATCACCGGTGTGGCAATCGGCAGTTTGGTGGGATAAAAAACCTTCATCAGATAGAGCCCGTGAGCGGGTGCGGTGGCCGGTGCATTGGTCCGCTTACAAGCGAGCAAGACCTGCCGAAATTCCTCCACGGTCATTCGACCGATTCCCACTTTAGCTAATCCGCCCACGAGGTTGCGAACCATGCGATAGAGAAAACCATCCGCGGTGAACGAGAACCGGAGCACGTCGCCGTCGCGTGAAATGCTGACCCGGCGCATGGTACGAAACGTCGTCTCGCGTTCATAACCGGGATTGCTGGTGAACGACGCGAAATCGATATGGCCCACGAGCAACGCGGCGCAGCGGCGCATGGCGTTGAGATCGAGCGGGCGCGGCACATGCCAGTGCGTGTGGAGCGTGAAGGGATCTTGGATTTTCGCGTTCAGAATGAGGTAGTGGTAGGTCTTTCCCATGGCTTGGAATCGCGCGTGAAAGGAAGGATGGACCAAGCGACATTTCATCACCCGCACCTCGTTTGGCAAATTGGCATTTAACGCACGAATTACCGTTTCCGCCGAATGCAACCGTTTGGCGTTAAACGAAACGACCTGGCCAAACGCATGCACGCCCGTATCGGTTCGACCAGAACCCTGGAGATCAATCGATTCGCCCCAGAGCTTCGCCACGGCCAGCTCCAGGCATTCCTGCACCGTGCGCTTGCGCGGTTGGCGTTGCCATCCGAAGAACTCGGTACCGACGTAGCTGACCGTCAGGCGGTGCCCCTGAAGAGTGGGATTGTAGCGATGGGGTCGGTTTTTGCCGGAGATTTTACCCATGCGCGCAGACGCAAAAATTAGGAGACGAGCGTGCCGATTTTCTGGCCCGTGACGACGGCTTTCAGGTTGCCGGGCTTGAACATGTCGAAAACGACGATGGGCACGCCATTCTCCATGCAAAGCGCAAATGCGGTCTGATCCATGACTTGCAAACGGCTGATCAGCGCCTGCTCATAGGAGACCGTTTCGAACCGCTTGGCCGCCGGATTCTTCTTGGGATCGGAATCATACACGCCATCGACTTTCGTCGCTTTTAATAAAATCTCGGCACCGATTTCACTCGCGCGAAGGGCCGCTGCGGTGTCGGTGGAAAAAAACGGGTTACCGGTGCCCGCGACAAAAATAACGACCCGCCCTTTTTCCAGGTGGCGCACGGCGCGGCGACGGATGAACGGCTCGGCGACGTTTTTCACCTCGATTGCGGTCTGCACGCGGGTCAGAACATTTCGCTTTTCCAGAGCGTCTTGAAGCGCCAGGCCGTTGATAATCGTCGCCATCATGCCCATGTAATCGGCGGTGCAGCGGTCCATGCCTTTGTTGGCGGAAGTGATTCCACGCCAGATGTTTCCGCCGCCAATGACGACTGCGACCTGAACACCCATGGCATGGATTTCCGCGACATCTTCGGCGATTTTGTCGGTAACGACGGCATCAATGACCTCCGTCGCGCCCTCAAGAACTTCGCCGCTCAGTTTTAAAATAATGCGACTGTAGACAGGTTTATCTGACGAGGTTCGGCGGGGGGCTTTTCGGTTCGACATAGTCTTCGCAACGGAAAGTTATAGGGGCTGGAGCGGTCTGTCGATACCGGTGTTACGAATTTAATAAATGGACTTTACCATTGTTTCCCGTGCGGAGTTGTTGGTAACACATCCCCATGTTGCACGCGCGCCCCTCCTCCATTCGGGTGGCGCAGGAACAGACGCGAGAGCTGCTCGGTTCAAAGCTCCCGATTAAGACGTGCGAAGAGTGCAATAGGAGCTACTTCAGCAATCTAACCACCGAAGTACAAGGGCACGTAACCTGCGCAGAGTGTAAGCATCTCCTGCTTCAACGCCTCACCGAAGGCGTTATTCGCCGACGCGATTTTCGCCAGAATTTCGCCTCGTTTGAAGCGCGCCTCGTAGCGTTTATCATTGATCTCGCGATCTTTTCGATCCCGGTTCCCATGCTCGTGGTTTACACATTGGCCGTGCTCTTTCCGCAACGAGTTTCCCAAGACGGTTACCTCGATTCCTACTCGGTCGGCACCATCTCGCTGACCTCCGTAATTCTGCTGCGCATCATTTACGATACGATTGCGATCTCATTCTTTGGAGCGACCTTGGGGATGTGGGCAACACGGATTCGTGTGATTCGGCCCAGTGGAAAGCCCATCTCTGTATTCATGGCCCTGGATCGCAGCCTCTGGACGATTCTCATTTATTCAGCGTTTTCAATTGGCTTTTTCACCGCCCTTTACGATCCCGAGAAACAGGCCATCCACGATCGCATGTGCGCCACGCGCGTGGTCTACAGGAGGAAGTAAATGGAATGCGGCTACTGTCATCGTCCATTGCTCGCTTCACTAGGGGGCGAAATGTCGACGGCCTATTGCGAGTACTGTCGCGTTACCTGGGCGCTCTTCCCTATTTTTCCGGCAGTCCTCGATTACGAGAAAGAGCCGATTTTACCGCGCCTTTTTAAGGAAGGAAATGAGGCCAGTTGCTACAATCACGAAACGAATCTCGCCTGCTCAGGCTGCGAGTTCTGCGGTCGATTGATCTGTGAGGTGTGCGAGTGCCGGCGCTTCGGGAAAGTCTATTGCCCCTCCTGCTGGGGGGCTGAACGGCCCGAGACCAAGCACGAGACAATCGCGCGCTGGCGTCAGCAGCGAGGCTCGGTGCGGTCATCTGCATTTGAAAAGCAAATGGCCACGCTTTACGCGCCCGACTCCATTTTAGGTGTGCTCAAAAGCGGCGAAGGCGTCTACTTCGCCACCGACCACATTCTGGTCACGGAGAGCATGATGCCGGACAAAGACTGCGTCCGCCTGATGAATCGCGATATCCGGTACGTCGCGGTCGATCACGAGAAATCGAATGGGAGGCTCGTCTGGTTAATCGGGATCACTCTCGCCCTCGGTATTTTAGCGGTCGTCGCTGCTGTTCTCTTTACGATCTACCTCGACGGCCGACATGCACGCCCCGCGTTTTTCGTCGCGATCCTCTTGTTGATTTGTTCCGGTGGATTCTCCCGTTCACTCAGCCGTCGCGGTTATATGGTGGTGACAGACGTGCAAAGTCTTTTGCTTCCGATTTCAAATCGGCACCCGCCGGAGCTGGTCATCCAACGGTTTAAAGAGCTTGTCGGCACCAAGGTTTAAGAGTTGTCGCTTGCGGAGACGGAGGTCGTGAGCTCGCACTTAAACCGCGCGATAGAAAGCAATTTGCTTGAAGCTTCCCGCTGCCTAACCTTTCCCAGACTACCGATGTCGAAACTCTTTCAAATCTACCAAGGCCCGGACAAACCACCGCTCGGCCCGTACACCTACCGTCAGGTCACGGAGATGCTGGAGCGCGGGCAGCTTGCGTACACGCAACTCGCGACCGGTCTCAGCGTGAAGCGTTGGACGCCGCTGGATGAGATCATGCTGCTGCCGCCCTACGATCCTGTGGCGGAGAAGCGCGCTGAGATTATTCTCCCAAACCGCGGAAACACGTTCACAGCGGCGACCAATCCACCGGAAATTAAGGCGTACTTCACCGCTCGTCCTAGCGTTCGATTCGGTGCAGCCGTCATCGATACGGTGATCGCCTATATCGTTTTAGCCGCTTGGGTCGCCTTATTGATGGCGAATCACCATTCCGACGAGGACATGGATAGCCCGATTTTGATGCTGTTTACTCCATTTCCGTTGTTCTTCATTTGCGTCGTTCTTAGTTTCGAGAAACTTCTTTTTGGCGAGTCATTGGGCAAGCTCGTACTGGGCCTTCGGGTGTTGGATCAGGATGATCAGCCAATCAGTTTTACCGTCTATGTGGTTCGTGCGTTTATTATTTTTTACACAGTTTCACGTGCTGCCTAACACTGCTTTTTTTCCTCGATCCCGGCGGTGCCCTGCATGATCGACTGTTGAGAACTCGAGTGGTTGAGAGATAAAATAGTGGCCCATGCCCAGCCAGTTCAGATCGATTCGGACACCCGTTCCTCGTCACTCAATTGACCGGACTGCTATCGTTCCACCATGGGCCTGACCCTAGAATTTCTGTCCGTGACGACGGAGCAACTGGCAGTTCTGTGCCAGTCGAAGTTCGAGGACTGCTGGGATCTCGAATCGCCCCATTTCGCGGACTTTTCTCTTCATCTCATTCCTCGTGACCTCGATGCTTTATCGGAGGTGTCCGGACAATTGATCGGAATACCCCCGATTTCATTGCGTCCGAACCTGGATATTTTGTTGGACGAGGAAGAGGGCGGCCTCATGACGGTGCGTTTGGACTGGGTAGAGTATTTGGCGCGAATGCCCGAAGCGCGGACGAATGAAATCACGAGCTTATGGGTCAAGCGATTAAAGAAAGATCACAACGACGCAGATTTGGAAGCCTCGCCCGAGATGGAAACAGCCGTTTCCGAACTCATTCGACTTTGTGCCACAGCTCGAAGGGATTCTCTTGTGGTGGTTCACCGCTGGAGTCAGTGAGTGGCTTGAGATCGACTCTTGAGCACTCGCGTGGTTGAGAGATAAAATAGTGGCCCCATGCCCAGCCGAGTCCCGATCGTTACCGTTTCGCATTTAAAAACGCTCCCTGCACGCGCACTCGTCGCTCGCCTTCGTAACCTTCACGCGTGCGAAGAGGATTTCTCCAGTTCTGATCGATGCGGGCACGAAACCGAACCGGTGGCCGCTGTTACCCAGCTCATCGAATTCAAACGAACGCTCGAATGGAACCAAGCCTACATCGACGTGAAAAACGTGCTGCGTGAATGGGGTCATGTTCCTCGCAGTAGGGATCGCAAACGGGATCACCGATTGCGCGGAAAAATGAAGCGCGACCGAGTCTGTTCTCGGCGCAGCTAATCACAAAGCTTGCTAAATGGGTTTTCATGTCTTATTCTCAAGCAATGATTTTAGACGAACGTTAGGTTTCTGATTCTCGCCCCAAGGACTTGGTCCTCAGGCTTTACGCGCTCGTCCGCACTGATTTGGGAATGTCTCCCGGTAAAATGATGGCTCAATCGGGCCACGCTTTCATCCAGTCCCTCCTTTCGTCTAATCCAGACCGCCAACAAGCCTACCATCTCGACGGTCTCGGCACCAAAATCTGTTTGGCCGTACCCTCGCTGGAGCTTTTGCTTCTAGCCCATGAACACACCTAGGTTCTGGGACTTCCGTGCGCTCTGATCACCGATCACGGTCACAAATCTTTTTTCAACGGTGCCCCAACGGTCACCGCACTCGGAATCGGGCCTGCCCTGCGCCACGAAGTTAACCGTGTCACCCGGAGGTTCCCACTCATTCCCTGACCCCTTTCGAGGCGTCAGCGGTTTGACGTGTCGATGAACCAAAAAACAAACAACAACAATGAATCCTATTACACAAAACAATCCACCCACATTTTGGAACTACGTCTCCAAACAAATCGATCCGCTCACAGGAAAATACGTTTTCGAGCTCATCTTCACCGATAAACCGGGTTACCTCCATTTCCGAGCCCTCTGGAAGGAGGCCTACCGAGAAGCGACTGAAAAAGCTCGAGAGTGTCGACGCGTGAAACGCCTCTATCGAGAAGCGGGCGGGTTCCGAAATGAATTGGCCCAAGCCGGCTTGTATCCGAATTCTCCATGCCCCGTTTCTGATGACCTGCCACAAATCGCCGAGATCTACTGCGCGACGCCGCCGGATCGAGAGAAACGTCTGCGCCGGGAGATGTGCGAAATCCGGGTGATGAGCAAATCGAAGGCTGCCCAGCTTTGCAATCAGGCGAAGCATCGCCTTGAACCGAAACCGGATGTAACTTCATGAAGCGACGGCTCTGTAGTTCAATGGTAGAACAACTCTCTCTAAAAGAGCATATGCCGGTTCAAATCCGGTCAGAGCCAGCTCACTCGCCGACTCCTCATGAACCTTCTCTCAAAAAGGTTTTCCATTCCGAGATTATCGAGGAATCAGTAAGCCTCCCGTTCTGATTTTTACTGATGTCTCGACGAGCTCCTCATGAACCAGTTAAGGCCGATTCGATTGAGCGCCAAAGGCGCGATCCGTAAAAAAGCCTAGCATAAGGGCGGCTGATAAGCCGTCCGAAGTGCTAGGTAAACCACCGCAGGAGTTAGAGTTCCAACGGGAGGTATTCATCCGACTGTTATTTACCTAACTATCCATAGGTTAACGCTTTATGACCGATAATTCCAGCTCAAAAATGTAGATTTGAGTACCTTTCGGCAACTGTTTGCTATGCGTCCCTGGGAGGACTGCTATGCAAACTCGAAGCTCTGACAGGGCACATCTAGACTTAATAATTAGCTGGACCTAAGTATATCGAAAAATCCGCGCCGATTACTGAGCTTATTGACAGCCATTTAAGCGGACGTTGAAACTGTTTTCACAGCTTGTGAGTAAAAGTGGATTGAGTGGAAGACGAATCTGAAGATCGAATTCAAGGATTTTGGAAATCTGCAACTTCGAGCCTGTCTTGTTCAGAACGCTGACCCACGGAGGGAGATTACGAACAGCCCTAAGCTGCCACGTCCTTTTCAGATGGTTCGATGAAAAAGAAAGGGGAGGCCATCACCTCAAAGACCTTATTTCTTGGGAAGAGAGATTTGGCAATCGGGTGAGCCTGAATATCCGAATCTAAAACTCCAGCGTCTTGTCCTTCTGTTTCAGTTTGTTTTTTTCCGATTTAATCTTCGGCGGTTCGAGTTCGATTTGATCGAGGACACTCATTCGAGGTTTTGGACCAGGAATGTCAGCTTTTCTCTCGGAATGAGGGGTAGGAGGAATCACGGGAAAGGGTACGTTGGTTTGACAGGATGCTTTCAGTTCGATCTGAGCGAGGATGGTGCGCTTTCTGGCGAGTATGTCTTCGGTGCTCTTTTGAGGAGTGACCAGCGCGGGGGACGGCACAGGTGGCGTTTCGTATTTGAAATCGTCACCTCGCTTCAGCTCAAGCGCCGAAAGACGATTACCCAACCGGGCAGCGGCTCGCTCCAAGGCAACAGCATCTTCAGTGAACAATTTAAATTCCTGTTGATGGCGGGTCGCTACCATGTACATCGCTTGACAGGTGGCCAAAGCCTGCGTTGAAAAGATACTTTCGTAGGCCCAAACCCGGTCTGCGGTCATGCCTTGAGCGGGAATCGAGGTCGATACATAGCCTTGTGCAATTCTGCCATCGGCTTCTGAAAGCTTTAATCCACTCTCGAAAACCAACGTTCCATCACTCAATCTCTCAACGAGCTTTTGAATGGAACCGCGTTCAAAGATTTGCTTTTTGTGATACCTACCTTTGACACTCTCAACGACAACCTTTTCCTGGAGCCGGACCAAGTCTCCAATAGCCACGGGCAAAGTTCGCAATTCGTAGACCTGATAGCGGCTCATCTGTTCCTTGGAAACATCTATCGACTGCGCAAAGCGACCCTGGACATCAGCCAATTTCAATACGCCCTTATCGATGCTGATGACGCGAAGTTTACCGCCCCCTTTCAAATCGGAATGCCCTGGCTGATTGCGAACCTTGAGGGTCATCCCGACCCGGTAACAATCGGGAGCATCTTGAAAGAATTGCGCACCATCGGAAAGCGTGGCCCCATCATCGAGAGCCCGCTGGCTCAAGACCTGATAATCGTTTTTGCCGATTTGACCCGCTTCTCTGCGACAGCGCCGGATGGACTCGGCAATTAAATCTCCCTGCCGATGGGTGGACGAGACGACCATTACACGGTCGCCGTTAGCAAGAGCTTGCGTATATTCATGAGCAAGTCGCCCAACGCAATGATCTTCCTTACTTTCCAACAGCCCGCCTCGTGTTCTGGTTTCCTTGCCTTCGATAAGGACACCAACTTCCTTCATTTTGGCCAAAGCATCCGATACCCTCTTTTGAGACCAAGCCAGAGCAATTTCCTTGTCGGCTTGGTTCAACTGACGGCGATTGACCGACAACCGCGCCATTTCGAGTCCCAAGCCCAATTCCTGACGTAGCAACCGAACGCCATCCACAGCTCCGACAGAATGTTGCTGCGCCAAATCGCCTTCCAGGATGACTTTGCACTCCAACCTTTGAGCTAGTTTTAGAAGTTTGACCAGACTGTCTCCGTCCAAAAGTGGAGCTTCATCGATTACCAGAACTTGACCTTTTACCTTCTCCTGTAACCGCTCGTTCAATAAAAGATGGCTCACCGTTTGGGCCTCTTCAAAATCGGCTCTGAGATTTACGCGGGAGGCCGTTCCCGTCGGGGCAAAAGCATAGACTTCCCGGTCCTGCTCGCGAATATCCCGAGCCAGGATTTTCAGAAAGAAACTCTTGCCCGTGCCCGCCGCTCCTTCGATGAAGATCAGATCGGACGCAGCCCCCATAGCATACTGATAGGCCGCTCGGAACTGTTGCCGCGATTGAAGCAGCGCTTCCAAAGAAAGAGTTTCGCCTCGGGAATTAGCTTCCAAGAGTGCCTCTTCTATTTTTGAAGGATCAAGACTCAACTCATCGGGAACCGATACTTCTGAGCAAATCGGTGTGCCTTGGGACAACAACTCCTTACCAACCGTCATCAGCTCATGTTCAATCTTCTGAGCCGCCCGATTGATAATCCAATCGGAATTATCTTTATCGCGGAAGGCTTCGTACCGGGGACACTCGGCAATGACCGCTTCAACGATATGTTTCCCAATCACGCCCCGGCCATACTTGAGTGTTTCCATCGCCAGCTTTTTACGGGTGCAAACCGATTCAGTCATGAAGACAGCACTCTCGGCACTTTCCAGCGCTTTGCGACCCAGCACCATCAATTCATTCCGGAGCAACATCGGAGCAAATTCGCGCAGCGGATACCGAATTGTTAAACCTGCCTCATCCATCCGCCGTTTGGTTTCCGTGCGAAGTTCTTCCGTGCTGCAAACCACTTTCTTCGGACGGGTATCGAGGACCGCCCGCTCTCGAAGTGCCCAGTCCGGTAGCCGGGGAAGTTCTTTTTTGAGTTCTGCGATGCGAGCCTGAACCGCTTTGGCCCGAGTACTGAACAGGTCAATCGCTCCAGATGGAACCTCGGCCACCTCAAACACCCCTGATTTGCCTGTGACCGTCGTAAATCCCTTGCTCAAGAAATACTGGGCAACCCGTGCCTGAACTTCGCCGTCAAATTCCCGTCTGACTTGAAACAATTTGCGGGCGTCCAGGGCGACGAATAAACCCCGCTCGACGTCATAGGTGGAATTCATGATCAGATTATGAAAATGGATGCCCGGTTCACCCAATCGGTTGGTATCATGCTTGAACCGACCAATGAGCAATTCTCCCGTAATTTTCTCGCGAACCTCTCCCCCGCGCTGATCCCGACAACCAGCCAACTCCTTTTCGATCCGGGCAAACTCCTCTGCCACGATATTTTCCAGATCACGGGCAATGTGCGGATTAAGTGCCGCTAAAATCATCACCGACTTACAGGGTGAAAAGGTGAAATCGATGAACTTGATTTCGCTGCGCCGCATCCGGTCGCCCTCTGCACCGAGGAGACTGAACTGACCCTTTAAAGCCACAAGTAAGCTGTCCCGAGTGATTTCCCGATCATCGATTCCCAGCCGTTTGGCCAGGTTTTCCGACCACTTGCCCGGAGTCCGATCCTCCTGGGAATAGTAATCGCCCACCTGAAGATGCGTTTCAAAATAGGCCATCGCCGCATCGACCGAACGGCCTTTGTGACAACTGATCACAGGCCCCTCCCACCGATGGAAGCCCCTGTTTTCGATAGCTCGAATTGCATCGAGCCATTCCCGCACAGAACCCTTCTCTACCGTGATGTCACCTGCCTCATCTGTCACATCTAGCCGACTTTTTTTACCTCCGATTGAACTCTGCAGGATGTGATGCATGATGTGACTTTTAAGTAACGGAACAAAGACGAAACAAAACGTGCTCTGAAACTGGAAAGAAGGATGTTATTTCGGAGGTAAACATTTAGGTCGACCTTGATACAATGTGCTTGATTCTTGGCCTCTGTCGTCTAGGACCGAATGATGTCGCACGCTCTTCCCAAAGGTTCCGCAACGCGCTGGGCTTACCTCGGATTGTTTGGGCTTTTCTTGTTGGTTCTCTTGGTCTGGTCAAAGACAGGTGCGCAGGTGTCATCATCAACTTCATCCTCACTCGTGGCGTTGTACCCAATGATCAGTAACTCGTACAATGTCTTGTCAGACGTATCTGGGAACAACCTCAATGGTACACTTTCAAATTTTACCTACTCTGCTTTCGGTGTCGGTCCGACGCAGACGCGAGCACTCACGTTTGCGGGGAACTCGACCGTTACGGTCGATCTAACTCCAGTGTCCAATTCGTTTGCTGCGTTCACATTTGCAACGGTTTTTCAGAGTAGCACCGCACTCACCAGTCCACTGCCTATTGCTTCGGGAACGGATGCGAGCGGGAACAATTGGGCACTAAGTATTGGAACGAATGGCCAACCGAGCTTAACGCTGAGAGATTCTAAGGGTAACCAACAAATCGTTTCCGGTTCGAATGTTAACACCACCCAGGATGGCAATTATCACTCTTTGGTGATCACCCTGAATTCGACAACCGCTCGGCTGTATACGGACAATATCGCAACTGAGTCTGCTGTGACCTGGGCCGGGGGATCAGCGAAGCAACTGACTCTGGGAAGCTCTCTAAATCAGCCGTTTAAATTGGGCCAGACGGCCTTGCTTGGCGTTGCCTTAGAGCCAAGTCAAGTGTCTGAGTATGGTTTGGAATCACCGACGACCGCCGCTACACTGACGGCTGCTTCACTGTCGGGACTCCCCGTTTCGAAGGCTTCGTCTTCAAAGTCAGGCACATCATTCGGTGGATCGTCGTCGGCTGCTGTACAATCGGCTGGTGTTCACCCTCTCGTAAGCGGCAATCTGTTCACGATTGTCGCCGGGAACAATCAGATCGTTCCGGTGAGTACCTTTGCGACCAATTCACTCCAAGTTAAGCTCACCAATTCATCGGGAACGGCCATTCCCAATTACCCAATCGCTTTTGCTCTTCAGACAGGTTCCGATGGTGGATTTTCGACGACGAACGGAGGATCGACGACGACAACCTTAACTGTTAATACAAACAGCTCGGGTATCGCTACCGTCTACTACAAATCGGGAACGGATCTACTCCAGAACAATATTATTACCGCCACTGACACCACCGATTCACTGGTGGTCACGTTTACCGAGCATTGTGGAACGCAAACCGGATTGATGACTTGGTACGCGGCGGATCAAGTCAACGGGACGGGAGTTTCGGTTCCTACGAATGGGAGTTCGGTGGGAACCTGGACCGATCTGGCCCAGACCAATAATGTCACCCAGGGTACACAAGCGTCACAGCCCACGTTCGTCTCTACTGATACGGATGCTAAGCCAGCCGTACATTTCAATGGGAGTCAGAGCCTCTACAGTTCGAACACGCTGAATGTTAATGCTGACATGACCATGATCACAGTCGGTTTCACCAGCTCACCCAGCTCCCAGCAATATTCAGCATGGCTGGGAGGGACTTCGACAAACGGAGCCAGTCGAGGCATGGGTTATTACAACACCCAGGAGCTGGCTATCACGAACGGTTACGACCTTATGGGTGGTGCCGCCCCATCCGCAAATAATCCAGTTGTCGAGGCCTGGACTTTGGATTCCACCCGTCAAAATATCTCAATGTATCAGAACGGAAGTTTGACGACTACAGGGACGATAAGTGGTAGTCAAAACGTCACAGCGGGAATCAGTATCGGGTTTATCAACGGATACACGACGGTTGATTGGCAGGGCAATATCCAAGAGGTCTTGGTTTACAACCATCAGCTTTCTTCGGCAGAGATGGCAGTACCTGGGAGATAAATACGGGCTCGCTACACCTAATGCCACTTGGTACGTCCAGGGAGCCTACGCTCCGTACGCCAGCGAAATTCAGCGGAATCAATGGAACAAGTCCCAAGCCAATGCGTACATCGCCTTACAGTCAAATAACTCGGGTGTCGTCACCAATGGGTTGATCAGTTGGTTTGCTGCGGATTCCATTACCGGCCAGAGCAACGGAGCATCAATCAGTTCCTGGACCGATCAGGCCGAGGGGAACAATGTTACCCAGGGTACACAAGCGTCACAGCCGACCTATGTCGCCACCGATACGGACAGCAAGCCCGCTTTGCACTTCAACGGAAGTCAAAGCCTCTTCAATCCAAATATCTTGGGAGCGGGCGCTAATGCCGACATCACCATGATCGCAGTCGGATTTACAAGCTCACCAAGTTCTCAACAATATTCGGCGTGGCTTGGTGGAATTACCACTACCGGCGCGAGTCGTGGAATGGGTTACTATACCTCTCAAGAAATAGCCATCACCAACGCTGAAGATACACTAGGTGCGCCTGCACCGTCACCCAGCAATCCTGTCATCGAATCATGGACACTTGACCCCACAAGACAAAATGTGGCGTTTTATCAAAACGGTACTCTCTCCGCAACGGGTACACTCACAGGCAGTCAGAATATCACTGCGGGTATTAGCGTTGGGTATATCAATGGTTATACAACCGTCAATTGGCAGGGCGACATTCAAGAAGTACTCATCTACGATCACCAACTTTCCAGTGCCGAAATGGCACAAATCAATCAGTATCTCGGTGACAAATACAACATCTACACACCTAACGCGACGTGGTACACCAAAGGTGTTTACGCCCCGTATGCGAGCGAAATTCAGCGCAATCAATGGAATATTATCCAGGCAAACGCCTACATAGCACTCCAGTCGAATTCCTCTGGAGTCGTTACCTACGGATTGATCGGTTGGTATGCAGCAGATCAGATCAATGGCACCGGCCAGTCTCTTCCGATCAATGGAGCTTCGGTCAGTTCCTGGACCGATCTGGCTCAGGGCAACAATGTCACCTCTTCGTCAAACCAACCCACATTCGTCACGAGCGAAAGCAATAGCAAAGCTGGGGTTCATTTTTATGGTAATCCGGGCCTTGTCACCACCAACAGTGTTGGTGCGGGCGCTAACGCTGACGTGACGGTCATTTCTGTGGGCTCAAACACAGCCCCAACTGCCCAAGGGTATAGTCTATGGATGGGCGGCCAAAGCACGGGGTCAAGCCGAGGTCAAGGATACTACCAGTCTGAAGAGCTTTTCGATGGCTCAATGGCCTATGCCCAGGGTGGACCAGTACCCAGTTCCGGCACTTTTGTTCAGGAAGCGGCAACTCTTAATTCGTTGAGAAATCAGGTCTGTTTTTATCAGAATGGCGTACCGTCCACAAATTCACCCGTGGCCGTGACAGCCTTTACCAATGTGAGTCCGGGCATTAGCATCGGCTCTTACTATCTAAATGGGACGAAGCAATGGTACTGGCAAGGAGAGATCCAAGAAGTACTTGTTTACGATCACCAATTAACCGCTACGGAAATGGCGCAGGTATCGACCTACCTTGCTGTGAAGTACAATCTCCCGCTGCCCCCGACATTGCCTGCCCCGACGATCTCCCCTGCTTCGGGCTCCTACACGAGTCCGTTGACGGTCACGATCACCCCTTACAGCTCCAGTTTCGCGGTTCACTACACGCTCGATGGTACAGTTCCGACCATCAATTCACCTCTCTATACGGGGCCGATTTCACTGACATCAAGCGCGTATGTATCGGCAATTGCCTATGCCAACAGCGGAGCTGACAGCAGTCCGGCGGTCGGCACGCAATATTACGTGAACGATTCCGGGCAAACAGGTCTGCCAAAGCCCCCGACTGCGTTAACCACAACGCTGATTTCCTCGAGCGAAATTGATCTGGCCTGGACGTTGCCTACTGGAGCGGTCACGTACCAAACGGTGGACGTCTATCGCAGTGTCAATGGCGGTGCATACGAACTCTTTGCCATTCTGCCAGTGACCTCAACGACATTCAAAGACACGATCGTTTCTGCGGGCAATAGCTACTCGTATTCCGTAGGCACCTTTAACGAAGATGGTATCGCTTCTACGTCCAATTCCACGGGTATTACCCCAACAGCTCCAACGGCCATTTCAATCACGGTCACCACGCCATCTGGAGCCATTAACCTGCCTTGATTTAACGACCGAATTATCACCAAGGGCTAATGATCACCAGCATTTAGGCTGCAACATTCTGGCGACTTCCTCGCTTCGGCTTGTGCAACTCAATCCTCTAATCTAACCCTACTCTCTGTGGCGAAAATACGACGCATCTCAAAATCGATGATCCTTCTAGGGCTTCTCGCCCAAATGGTGATCCTTGCCTTTGTGTCGTCCAAAATTTGGGCTCAGGTTGCTTCCTCGTCCCCATTGATCGCGCTCTACCCGATGTTTGGGACTGATACGGTGTTATCGGATACGTCTGGGAACAACCTCAACGGGACGTTAACTAATTTCTCTAATCCTACTTTTGGGTCCGGCCCGGTCCAAAACACCAGTTCTCTCATCTTTTCAGGCAATGCAACTGCCAGTGTTAACTTTAATCAGGGTTCGTTCTCGGCAATTACATTTGCAACCATTTTTCAGAGTAACAGTACCCTCACAAGCGATCTTCCGATTGCTTCGGGAACCGATACAACGGGTAATTCGTGGCTCCTGCAGATGGGAGCGAACGGCCAACCGACATTCACGTTGACGGATTCGAAGGGGAACCGTCAAATTGTAACTGCTTCTAACATAAACTCCCTCTTAGATGGTACTTGGCACAGTATCGTTTTTACGCTCAATTCCACTGGCACTCGACTCTATACAGATAACATTGCAACCGAATCGGAAATTAAATGGACCGGAGCGACCGCGAAGCAGCTAGTTCTCGGTAGTTCGCAAAACTCGCCATTTAAGCTCGGTCAAACTACTCTTTTGGGTTTTGCACTAGATCCAGACAAACTCGCCGAGTCGGGCCTATTATCGCCTGCTACGGCTTCAGTTCTCACAGCCTCCTCATTTTCCACGCTAAACTCTGGATCCGCCAGTTCGACCACGAATTCAACGTCAACGGCACCGTCAAACAATGCTCAGTCTGGCGGTATTCATCCGCTGATTAGCTCAAATCTATTCACGATTGTTGCCGGGAACAATCAGATCGTCCCGGTGAACACTTTTGCGACCAATTCGCTCCAAGTTAAACTCACGAATTCAGCGGGAACAGCGATTCCCAATTACCCGATTGCCTTTGCTCTTCAAACAGGCTCTGACGGTGAGTTTTCTACCACAAGCGGCGGGACGACCTCCTCAACCTTAACCGTCAATACGAACAGTTCGGGTATTGCCACCGTCTACTACAAATCCAGTACCGATCTCCTGAAGAACAACATCATCACGGCGACTGACACCACCGATTCACTGGTGGTCACGTTTACCGAGCATTGCGGAACACAAACGGGATTAGTGACCTGGTACTCGGCGGATCAGCTTAATGGCACAGGAAATAGCGTCCCAACGAACGGATCAGCAGTTTCGTCTTGGTCGGACTTATCCGTGAGCGGCAACGCCGTTACTCAGGGTACTTCCGGTAACCAACCCTCCTTTGTAGCGAGTGACCCAGATGGAAAACCAGCGGTCAGCTTCAACGGTACAACTGACGGTTTGTTTAACTCTGCGAATCTGAGCACCAACGCAGATATGACAATGATCACGGTCGCATCCACCACATTACCATCCAGCTCAGAATTCACATTCCGGTCAGGACGCGCGAGCACTATCGGGGCGGGTCGTGGGCTTGGCTACGATTCCAACCAAGAATATGCTAATGGGACGGGCGTCTACGGGCACGCTGGCTCAGTGCCAAACCCAGCCATTCCGACTCTTGAAACCATCACTCTCAATTCGTCTCTGACGACGTTCAGCTTCTATCAAAATGGTGCAACAACGGGTACTGCAAGCGTCTCGGGTTTAACGAATACTGAGTCCGGTATCAACGTCGGCTACGTCAATGCATCCTCACCGTTTGGGTATTGGACGGGTAACATCCAAGAAGTTTTGGTCTACAATCACCAGCTCTCCTCTGCGGAAATGTCCGCAGTTAACCAGTATCTCGGTGACAAGTACGGCATCTACACGCCCAACGCCACTTGGTACACCCAAGGCACCTATGCAGCCTACTCCAGCGAAATCCAACGGAACCAGTGGACGATGGCTCAGGCCAACGCCTACATTACCCTTCAGTCGAATAACTCTGGTGTTGTCACCAATGGTTTATTGAGCTGGTTTACGGCCGATTCGGTCAATGGCAGCGGAAATTCATTACCGAACAATGGAGCGGCCGTTACCTCATGGAGCGATTTAGCCGAAGGCAACACCACGAGCCAAAGTACCGGCTCGATGCAGCCGACGTTTGTCTCCAGCGACAGTGATGGCAAACCGTCGGTCAAATTTAATGGCGCACAAGGCCTCTACTCGCCAAATCGACTGGGCACGGGTGTCAATGCTGACATGACCATTGTGGCCGTTGGTTCAACTACAGCTCCCTCCAATTTTGGATTTTCTGCGAGGCTAGGTGAATCGGCGGTTACTGGGGATAGTCGTGGGCTGGGTTATACCAGCGGACAGCAATACGCCACAATTGGGGGCACATCAGGGACGAATTACTATACGCAAGGCAGCTACACGCCCAACCCCTCTATACCAACTTTGGAAGCACTCACAATCGATTCAGCTCGAGATGCTATTACCTTTTACCAAAATGGTTCTTACTCTGGTGGAGGGGCAGTCTCTGGTGCAATCAATGTCGACCCAGGAATCGATATTGGATATCTAAACTATACACCCAATATTGGATTCTGGATTGGCAACATTCAGGAGGTCTTGATCTACGATCACCAGCTCACCTCGGCTGAAATGGCACAACTAAACCAATACTTGGGCGATAAATATTCGATCTGCACCCCAACCGCAACTTGGTACACCAAAGGCATTTACGCTCCTTACCAGAGTGAAATCCAACGGAACCAGTGGACGATGGCCCAAGCCAACGCCTATATCACCCTGCAATCAAATAACTCTGGTGTTGTCACCAATGGTTTATTGAGCTGGTTTGCCGCCGATTCGGTCAATGGCAGCGGAAATTCACTGCCGAACAATGGAGCGGCAGTTACCTCATGGACCGATTTAGCCGAAGGCAACACGGTAACCCAAAGTTCCAGTTCCTTGCAGCCGACATTTGTATCCAGTGATACTAATGGCAAACCATCGGTCAAATTTAATGGTGCTCAGGGGCTCTACTCGCCAAATCGATTGGCCGTTAATGGAGATATGACCATGATCACGGTGGCTTCCACCACCGCGCCGAATAGTTCGGAGTTTAGCCTTCGCCTGGGAACCGGGAGCACCAATGGAGCCGATCGTGGACTGGGATACGATTCGGGCGACGAATATGCCAATGTCACCAATATCTATACTCACGGCGGTCCCGCCCCGGGTTCAGGGGTGATTACGTCCGAAGCAGTCACGCTAAACTCCGCTCTCAATCTTTTTAGTTTTTATCAAAGCGGGACTGCTACCGGGACCGGATCCATTTCTGGGGTCCTCAATGTCGAGCCTGGAGTGAATATCGGTTACGTCAACGATTCTGGTGCCCTGTTCGGTTATTGGAGCGGAAACATCCAA